>JAUNBY010000063.1:0-3445 GCA_030526935.1 Clostridia bacterium | reverse complement strand
ACGCCCTTTGCCGCGCTGAGACGCCGCTTATCGCGGCATCCCCGCGCGGTTCTTTTGTGCTAAAGCCATTATTCCTCGAACGGATTCTCCGTCGGATAGTACATATCCTTGGGGCGGTTGAAGGCGACTTTCGTCGCTCCCAGCCAGTTCATGACGGCGAAGAGCGCCTTGCCCGCCTTGCCGAAGGCGACCGCTCCGTGATGCGGATAGCCGTCCTCTATGAGTACGTGGCGGTAGAAGCGGCTCATCTGCGGTATCGCGAAAACGCCAATGCCTCCGAAGGACTGCGTTGCGACGGGGAGAACCTCGCCCTGGGCGATATAGCTTTTCAGTATGGAATCCTTATCGCCCTGCAGGCGGAAGAAGGTTATATCGCCGGGGACTATATCGCCCTCGAGCGTGCCGCGCGTTATATCCGGCTCCTTGCCGGGTTCCAGTCCGCGGTGCATTATAAGCTGATATTTCATCTCGCCCTTCACGAGCCTGCACATCGGGGTGTTTCCGCAGTGGAAGCCCATGAAGACGTCCTTATCGGTATAGTTGAACTTGCCCTTGATGCTCTGTTCGAACATGTCGGAGGGGACGGTGTTGTTGATGTCGAGCAGCGTCACGGGTTCGCCGGTCACGCAGGTTCCGATGAACTCGGAAAGCGCGCCGTATATATCGACTTCGCAGCCGACGGGTATGCCCATGGCGGTCAGGCGGGAATTGACGTAGCAGGGCACGAAGCCGAACTGCGTCTGGAACGCGGGCCAGCACTTATTGGCGAGAGCCACGTACTTGGCCGCGCCCTTGTTCGCCTCTATCCAGTCGAGAAGCGTTATCTCGTACTGGGCGAGCTTGGGAAGAATGCCGGGCATCTTATTGCCTTCGCCCAGTTCCTTCTCCATGTCGGCGATGACCCCGGGGATCCTCGGGTCGTCCTTATGGGCGTTGAAAGCGGCGAAAAGGTCAAGCTCCGAATTTTCCTGAACGTTAATGCCCATCTTGAAAAGAGGCGCTATGGGGGCGTTGCAGGCGAGGAAGTCGTAGGGGCGCGGGCCGAAGGTTATGATCTTGAGGGACTTTACGCCGATTATCGCGCGGGCGACGGGTATGAAGTCCTTGATGAGCGAAACCATATGCTTTGCGTCGCCCACGGGATTCTCGGGGATATAAGCTTTGACGTTTCTGAGCTTGAGATTGTAGCTGGCGTTGAGCATTCCGCAATAGGCGTCTCCGCGGCGGCTGGAGAGAACGGGTATATTCTCCTCGGCGGCGGCGGCGAACATGGCGGGACCGTCGAAACACTGCGCAAGGAGCGTCTCAGGACCTTCGGGACCGAAGTTTCCGAGGTAAACGAAAAGGGCGTTGCAGTCGTTTTGCTTTAATTCGTCAAGGGCTTTCATGGCGTCGAGTTCGTTTTCAATGGTGGTACTTATCTCCACTATATCTACGTTCTGATTGCGACACTCAGCCAGAATTGCCTTGCGCCTTTCTATGGACAGATCGATGGGGAAACAGTCGCGGCTGACGGCGACTATTCCAAGCTTTACGACGGGCATGTTTATCATAAGTAATCCTCCTCGTGATATAAGGTGATAAATCGACGAGCGCCGATTCGACTGACTATATTATATCATCAAAACCTCCCGTGTTCAACAATTATTTTAAATTACGTTCCCGGTAGCCTGCGCTTACGCACATACGCACATATGGAACGGCTTATGCCGCGCTTATGATCGAGGGAAACGGCGCAACGCTTTGAAGAATTGAAGAACCAAGAACCAATCAATCAATTTAATACGTTAAATTTAAAAGAACTATTGACCTTTTGCAGCGTATGTTGTATAATAACTTTCGTTGCGCGGGGTTATAGCTCAGTTGGTTAGAGCGTCACGTTGACATCGTGAAGGTCATAGGTTCGAGCCCTACTAACCCCACCAGTACGGCGAAATCGTAATAAATGCGATTTCGCCGTTTGATTTATATAATTACTTCTCACCGGAAATTCGCGTTTTACTCAGCGTCAACAATTTTATTTTAGATCCTTGCCAAATGCGAGAAATGCCATATAATATGAATATGGTGACTGTTGAAAATTCCAATGAAGGGAGACTATATATGGAGCTTGGTCTTAAAGGTAAGGTGGCCGTTGTGACCGGAGCCGGCAAGGGCATAGGGTTTGCCGTGGCGAAAGAATTCGTTCTGGCGGGTTGCAAGGTAGCCATATGCGCCAGAAGCGCAGGGGGCATAGAGGCGGCGGCGCGGGAGTTGAGCGAGCGCGGCGAAGTGTTCGGCGCGGTTATGGACGCGTCTGTGGAGAGTGAAGTTTACCGCTTCGCGCATGACGTTTTCAAACGCTTCGGCGCGATAGACGCCTGGGTCAACAACGTAGGCGCAACCGTAGTAAAGAAGGGCTGGGAATTCACGGGCGAGGACGTAGACAAAATAGTAGCCGTCACTTTTAAATCGACGCTTTTCGGCGCGCAGGCCGCGTTTCGATATATGAAAGAAAGGGGAGGCGCGATTGTCAATATAAGCTCCCTCGCCGCCCGTTGTCCAACAGCGGGAAGAAGTACGCTCTACGGCCCGATGAAGGCCGCAGTAAACAACCTCACGCAGGCGCTCGCCGGCGAGTACGCCGCGTGGAATGTGCGCGTGAATTGCGTTATGCCGGGATTTACCGCAACCGACGCGGTTAAGCAAAACATACCGAAAGAGGAACTCGAGTATAACGCCAGAGGAACTCTCCTTCAGCGGGTAGCGGAACCGGATGAGATAGCCCGTCCCGTCGTATTTCTGGCATCTCCCGCCGCGAGCTACATGACGGCGGAAACCATCGAAGTGTCCGGCGGACGCTCACGCACGCTCAATCCCGCGTATTCCGCGGGGCTTCGCGAAAAGGAGGCGTAATCGGTATCGAGCGGCAAATGACACGCGTTTTTTAATCGATAAAACGATATATCAAAAGTTTCGACGGATTATATGGCTCTTTTCTAAATATTATGAACAAACGGAGTATAAATTGCGGTTGACAAATAGTTTGGACGATAGTATAATCTCTATACGGGCAGGGAGTCCGCGTATATCGCGAACATCATGCCGTCATTACCTTCAGATGAGAAAGTGAGGAAATCAAATGCCCATCAACAACGCTCCAAAGATCACCGACAACGAAAAGGTCAATATCAATCGCTCCGCCATAGAGCATCGCGCGACATGGATGGGTCTTATTTACGACGAAGCCAGTAAAGCCGGACTCAATCCAGAAGAATTCTGCCGCAAGGCCATAAAGCGCTGCGGGAATATCCACGGCAACAACTTCAAGGCGGCGTGCAAGGATCCCGAGAACGTCGAGGATTTCCGCGATGCTTTCCTTCCCGAATTGGGGAGAAATACCTTTGAGATGATAGTCACCGACTGCGATCACGACAACCTGAAGATAGATTTCCACTACTGTCCT
>JAUNBY010000526.1 GCA_030526935.1 Clostridia bacterium | reverse complement strand
AGCCCCATGTCGCCCAAAAGCCCCGTGAGGCCGATGGAGAGCGCGTCGTCCATGCTGACCACGGCGGTGGGGCGGTCGGGCGCGAGGAAGATCTGGCGGAGGAGCGCGTTGTCGGTGGTGTTGTGGATGAAGCGGCTGGGCACGATCCAATCCTCGCGAAGCGGCACGTTCGCCTCCTCCAGCGCCTGCCGGTAGCCGCGCAGGCGATCCGTGGTCACGGTGTACTGGGGGTCGAAGCCCAAAAACATCAGTCGGCTGTGGCCGCGCTCCATCAGGTAACGCGCGGCGGTATGGCCGGCGAGCACGTTGTTGGTGTCCACATAATGGCGCTGCCTGGCGTCCTCCGGCCGGCCGATGACCACCACGGGCACGCTCACGTCCAAATGGGGGCTCACCTCCGCCGCCAATATGATGAGGCCGCTCACATAGCCGCTGTGTACCAGGCTTTGGCTGGCCTCGGCGGTGGACACAGCCTCCGCGCCGGTGGCCAGCAGCAGGTGGTAGCGCCGCTCGCCCGCGGCAAAGCCCAGGCCCTGCAAAACCGCCGGATAGAAGGGATGCCCCAGGCTTTGGCCCGCGTCGCCCGGGAACACGATGCCCACGATGCGCGTTTTGCGGCTGACCAGGCTGCGCGCCATCTGGTTGGGATGAAAATCCATGCGGGCGGCAATGTCGCGGATGTTATCGCGCATGGCCTGGCTGATGCGGGGATTGCCGTGAAGCGCGCGGCTGACCGTGGAAGGCGATACGCCCGCTTCTCTGGCGACGTCCTTGATGGTGGCCTTCATGGATACGCCCTCCTCTGGCGCGCGGCGGTCTGGTTTCACCGCGCAAACGTTTGTCCCGATTTCATGATAGCATAGGCCCACGGGCGTGTCAAGGAAGCGATGTGTGCCGCGCAAGGGCGCGGAGTATGGCGAAACGCATTGGGGCGCGTTTCCATGATCAATTCCGCGTAATGAAGGGCGATTTGGAAACCCGACCCATCTATGTACGAACACCGGAACACAGAAACGCACACCTGCTTATCTGCATGATCGCGTTGGTCATGATGCGGATCATTCAGATTTCCTTCGGTAAGTGGCAAACTCAGGGTATATCACGGCGGACGAGGGCATACGGGTTTCCGCCTGCGCGGGCGAGGTCGCAGAGGAGGAGCGCATCTTCGTCACGGCGGACGGCTGTGCGGGAACCCGGAAGATCGCCGTCATCGCGCCCGGCTTTGAAAAAATCATTCCCGTGGTGTGCACGGAGCACGACGACGGCTACCTTTACATACCGGCGACCCGCTACGCGCGTAAAAGCGAGGGCTGGTCGGTGGTCGCGGGTCTCGGCCGGGGCGTTGGGGATACGATGGAAGCCTGCCGGGATGCGGGAACGCTGCACCCCTCTATCTGACGATGGGCGGGGAACAACCGCCACTGGATCAGGACTGGATCGCCAGCGAGCGGGAAGGAACGACCCACCGCTTTGCAGAAACCCCATAAGCGGATTGGCTTGCAGGAAATCGGAACGCCGTATTTGCACCAAAAAAGCGCCGAGACGCGGCGCTTTTTGCCCGCTTTCGCGGAATGTTTTTGCAAATTACATTGAAAAGCTACAAATATTCGTATACAATGTAGCGTGTTAAGCTGTATTCAGAGGGAGGCGCGGCAGGTGAATGGCATAAAGGGCTATATCTCCATCCGGGAAGCGTCCGGCAAATGGGGCGTGTCGAAACGCCGCGTCAATCAATACTGCGTACAGGGGCGCATCCCGGGGCTTGCCCGCTTCGGGCGTTCATGGGCTATCCCGGAGGACGCGGAAAAGCCCGGAGACCCACGCCGCATCGCGAAGAAGAAAAACGAATCGCTTTTTGCTATTTGAGGTCAATATGGAAAAAAGAAGAAAGCCGCTTCGACCAGCACATTACTAAGAAAGCTGTTCCGAACGTCCTCCTTTGAAAGATACAGAGAGAGGAATGCGGAGGATATACGGCTGCCCGCCTTTCACGAATACATATCC
>JAUNBY010000525.1 GCA_030526935.1 Clostridia bacterium | reverse complement strand
CGCAAAATGCTTGTAAAGATTAGTGGGTATATACAAATACCGGATTATCTGCGACAAACCGTTTCGGAAAAGCGGGCATTCATGACAAAAACAATTCTCTCCATATTTACTGTGTATAATAAGCGTTATAAAAGGTTAAGTGGAAACTACATCGTATTTTCTTCTATCGTACAATATTTAATAGAGGAGGTTTTTCATGGATATGCGAAAGGCATTGATAGTTCTGCTTATACTCCTACTCATACTGAGCGCCGACGCTATGGCCTATATGAACATCAACTATGATAGCGAAACATGGCCTCTGGAAATCGCACTCGACGGGCAGGGCACGCGACTGGCCTTTAAAGCCGGGCGATTGATGCTTCCGGATATGACGTTGGTCTATTGTGCACGGGGAAATCTGACGGGCTGGAATACTTTTGCACAAATGGAAAAGGGGGATGCGAGAAACTTGTTTTCCGCTTTATCTCAGGCTAGCGTGAGAGTTTCGACTAAGCGGCGCTTTTCCGGTATAGAGGATGGCAGCGCCGCTTGGTTCAATGCGGTCGCGCGTTTGCCGCTTGGCGAGATGTATTGTCTGGACTTCCATACGACCTTCGGTGGCGAAATCCATATGCGCTTTCAGACATCCGATTACAAGGATTGTCTATACTTTTCCAGCCGCTCAAGCAACCTGCTAAAAGCAATAAACCGATTGGCTGGCTGGAATGAAGCGGGAAACTTGGATAAGGCGCAAAAGTTGCAGGTTTACGATTGGAACGCACAAACAGGTCGAGGCGAATTACTGGGAGAGGTAAAGTCCGCCGTCGCGAAAAAACTCAGCCAAGCTATGACTAAAACCATAAAAAGCGGATATCAGAACGAGGCACAGGCGGAACTGGTGTTCACAATGACAAACGGTGATACCGCGTCGGCATATCTTGTCAATCCCAATAGTGAGCAAAAAAAATAACCGTACTGTCCGACTTGGGTGTGGCAAAGGTTCCCCGAACCGCACTCAAGCCCATTCTTAAAATGATAAACGGCAGGGACGACGCGCTGGCCACCGCCATGACAGGCGATACCGTCGTTCTTCCGCCACGACCGCAAATAGGCATGCTCACGAATTGGCTGGAGTATGAACCGGTGTTTTACAATGATGCGACCGAAGCGCTGCATGTGTGGAATTCACAGACGGGTAAGGACATCGCCGTGTTTCCCAATACCGACCGTTTTGTAGGCGGGTACTGTCCCAATCCCGCGATATTCATTGTAGAAACGTGGTCAACCAGAAGCGTATGCTCCCTCGAGACGGGGGAGGTTCTTTGGCGCATGACAAGAAACGCGGACGAGCACGAGATGGGAAGTGAATACGGCTTGGACGTTTCGGGCTGGTTTACGGATTATATGGAAGGGCTTCCCGAGCGGCTTGTAATAACTCAGGGAACAGCTCCATATACATGGGCGTATCTTACCGACAACACGGGACGGCAGATCACGAGGCGCTATCAGACGCTGGAGGCGCTTACCTGGCGAGACGGACGGGGCGTGTTTATGTTTACCAGCTACGACCCTGCGGATTACGAGCAGGGAGGCGACTGGGCGCAGGACGGCGGGACTCCTTATGAATACGGCCCTACTTTGCGTTGCGGACTGATCGATCAGGACGGGAATATCTTGGCGCCGGCGATTTACACGGCTATTCAAGTGTTGTCGCCTACCGAGTTTGCGCTGTCGATTGAGGATAGATATAGCATTATGACAATCCATTGACCAGTTGATCATTGATCGGATTATCGCTCAAATAGAACCTGTTATCGTGATAATCTCTCCAAAGCAGCTTTCCGCCAAGAACGGTTTCGTTGAAAATGTCATACTCCCCAACCTGCGCTTTTTCGAGATCATTTTGTTTGAGCGCGGAGTTTTGCAGTATGACGCCTTTATAGCCCTGCAAGTTGTAGCGGTAGTAATCGTAAGCGAATACATAATCCCCGCAGCCTTGCTCAAAAGAGTAGGCGATTCGCGAG
>JAUNBY010000062.1 GCA_030526935.1 Clostridia bacterium | reverse complement strand
TGACCTGATCCATTACATATATGGCGTCCGACGCGTCCTGATATACGGGGTCGTACAGCGACACGGGATCCTGTATGGCCTCGAGCGCCATTACAACGTCTTCTTCTTTTTCATCTATAGCCCGGGCTATATCGGATATGGTCGGTTCAACGCTTTGCCTGTAAGTCAGTTCATCCCGTGCCTTCAGCGCCCTGTAAGCCATATCTCTAATGGATCGGGAAACGCGGATGGGGTTGTTATCCCTGAGATAGCGGCGTATTTCGCCTATTATCATGGGTACGGCGTATGTAGAGAACCTTACTCCAAGGCTCAGATCAAAGTTATCTATGGCTTTCATAAGCCCTATGCATCCGACCTGAAAAAGGTCGTCCATGTTTTCGCCGCGGCTGTGGAAACGGCGAAGTACGCTCAACACCAGCCGCAGATTCCCCTGTATAAATTCGTTTCTGGCGCTCTGGTCTCCCTGACGCGCCCTGGAAAGCATTTGAGTGACATTTTCCGATTTGATAACCGGAAGCTTCGACGTATCAACGCCGCATATATCCACCTTGCCAATCGCCATAAAGCACCTCCATACGGCAATTATGGCCGCGCGAGGGACGGATTATGCAAATGGCATTTGTCAACGATTGGCAGAGCAGGGCTTGTCACCCGCCGTCAGGCCATCTTCTGCATGTCGTTTTGAAGCTGCTTGACGATGCGCTTTTCCAGTCGCGATATATAGCTTTGGGATATGCCCATCATGTCGGCGACCTCCTTTTGCGTATGCTCCGTCGTCCCTCCAAGGCCGTATCTGAGCTTTACTATGCTCTTTTCGCGCTTGCCCAATCGCATTACGGCATCGTATAACATCTGCTTTTCCACATAGGCGTCAAGGTCGCGCGATACTATGTCGTTGTCCGTACCCAGTACGTCGGAAAGCAAAAGCTCGTTTCCGTCCATGTCGGTATTGAGCGGTTCATCGAAGGACACCTCAAAACGTATGCGGTTGGAACGCCTGAGAACCATCAGTATTTCGTTTTCAATGCACCTTGAGGCGTATGTGGCGAGCTTTATATTCTTGAGGGGGTTAAAGGAGTTGACGGCCTTTATAAGCCCTATGGCTCCGATAGAAGTCAGATCCTCTATGCCGATGCCTGTGTTGTCGAATTTCCTGGCGATATAGACGACAAGCCGAAGATTGTGCTCAATCAGAGTATCCCGCGCTTCGGTGCTGCCCTCGAGCATGGCGTCTATGGCGCGCTTCTCATCCTCGCGGCAAAGCGGCGCGGGAAGTATATCGCATCCGCCTATATAACAAACGCTTCCCCTCCCGAACTTGACGACAAGACCAAGCAATGTCCTTTTTATTGTTTGTTGCGCGTTGTTGACCACTTATGACCGCTCCCTTCAAAGTATTTATATTTGTCGGCGCTTATACGACCCATTACGGCAGGCGCTATGGCGTGATACTGTCCGGGTATGTTTCCGGGGTATACGCCGATCCATATGTCGCTGACCGCTAGCCAGCCGTCTCCATATGAGACGAGCAGCTCATCCGGCCTGAAAAGCGCAATTTCACCCTTAGCTCCGAGAGTTCCAAAAGACGCAAGCCTGTATCCGGCGGGAAGATTGCCGCATGGGTTATGCGCGTCAAACCCGGCGGGAAGCATATTCCTGATCGCGCGCCACTCAACTATGAGCACCGGTAGATTGCTAAATGGCTCCCTCAGACGGTTGCCGGTGTCTATCATGGCGCTTAATCTCGCCTGGGTATCGCGGTATTTTATAAAAACCTGCGCTTCCCACTTGTCGAGCTTTTGCTGACGAGTCTGCGTAGCCGCGACTAGCGCCGCTATGCCGCCTATAGCCCCCAGAAACAGCGTCAATGCGGATCTTCCAAACAGACGTATACTCAGCGATACAATTCCTCCGGTAAACACCGTGGCTCCTAAAAGCAGCAGGGTTCCCGACAATATCTGCCATATGCTCTCTACCCGAATGGCAACGATGGTCATCGAAATCGCGAGAGCCAGTTTGAATACGAGCCAGTTCAACTGCGGAAACAGCCCGCTCTCCATCGCCAGCGCGTACAGGCTTGCGAACGCGGACGCAAACGCCACCCTCCACCATACAACGCCCCCTCTGCTCCTGGCGACTATGCCGACTATAGCGGCATTCATCGCGAAGTTGATAAGTACATAAGCTTCAATAGATACGCTCAAGCCTTCACCACCGTTCTGTGACTGAAGGGATTTGCACGGCGATGAGAGCTATATCTGCGTTTTTATCACATACGCCTGCCGATTGCCGTTTTTGCGGCGTTCCCTATGGCTATTAGTATAGAGATTCCGAAGCGCGAAAACTACAATTCCAGATACTGAAAAAAAGACTTTATTCCGACGTTTTTCGACCTTATTTAAATACGCGTTAGCGACAAATGGAATGTACGAACATAAAACGATTGATATAAATGTGCATAAGATCCAAAAATGACATGCGATAAAAAGACCGTCGATGCGTAAAACGACAAGGGATTCATATATTGTCGATAGGGTTTATCGTTAACAATCATCACAATATACATTCATAATAATCTGAATGCATAAAACCGGACAATCCGAATAATAATAGTGTTGAAATAAACGAGGAGGTCGCATAATGAACCCATTCGATCAAAAAGCCGTATCCCTTAATCAGTGCATAATGGACTGGCAGGGAATTCGCCCCGCGTCATATGACAAGAACACGGTAGATCCCTATACGCGCACGCGCGTGATTCTCATGAACGGAACCGAATTTGAAGCCAACTGGTTTTTACATCAGTTTTCCCGGCATTGCGACGACAACGACGTCCGCCGCGAGCTTTCTCTGATACGCCGACTCGAGCAGCAGCAGCAAAAGCTCATAAGCCTTCTGAAACCCGCCGACGAAACCGTTATGGAGCATACTATAGGCTACGAACAATTGGCCGTCGACCTGACCGCGGCGCTTGCGCAACGCGAAAACGACGAATACGTCAAAAGAGCGCTGGATTTCGCGCTTTTGGAGGATTTCGACCATCTTTACCGTTACGCGGACTACATGAACATGGAATCCGGCACGAAGGCGGAAAACCTCGTCGGACGCTATACGGAGATCATGCCCGGAAGGCCGACCATCTCCGAGCATCGCTATCCCTTCGACGATATAAAGAAGCATATAGACGATAAGACCGCGACTATCCAGACGAAGCTGTGCGTAAATATTATCACGGCGGCCGAGCAGCAGACGATGAACTATTATATGAATACCTGCGGAACTTATCCCAACGAATGCGGGCGCAAGCTCTATCAGGAGATAGGCATGATAGAGGAGCAGCACGTATCTCAATACGGAAGCCTCATAGACACAAATTCAACCTGGATGGAATGCCTGCTTATGCATCAATACGTCGAGTGCTATCTGTATTATTCGTGTATGCAGACCGAGACGGATAAAAAGATAAAGAAGATATGGGAGCAGCTGTTTGAGCAGGAGCTGGCTCATTTGCAGGCGGCGGCGATACTTCTTAAAAAGACCGAAGGCAAGGAGTATCAGCAGGTCATAGGCAACGGGACGTTCCCGGAACCGCTTGCTCTTTGCTCGAATATCGATTACGTAAGAGGAGTTCTCGCAAGCAGCGTACAACTCACCGCCAACCGCGAAAGCTACGCCTGTATAGACGATTTGAAGCCGGACGTGGATTTCTTCAAGTATCAGGATACGGTCAATAAAAATGTGAACTGCGTGACGAGCCACACGGTCATAGACGAGCACATAAAGAGATTCGGCGAGGACTATCGCTTTGAAACCATGCCAAACCCCGTAAAGCCCCTGCAAAACCGCAAGGTCGACAACATCGACGTCGGTCGCGTGCCAGGCAGCGCCAAGGGATGTTAAACGGGATTTCGGATATATGAAAACGCCTGTTTAGTGCAAATAAAAAGCGTATGCCGGGCAGCCTGCATACGCTTTTCATTATTCAATTGAGAAGATGATTAGAAAGAGCTAATTAGAAGTTGAACTGATCAACGTTCTCTGCGGTCCAGACGGAGGGGGCGCCCATTATGATGGTCTTGCCGTCCTCGCGAAGCTCTATGGCGCCTACGCCGGGGATTTCCATGCCGTCGGTGATCTCGATGCCGTTAAGCTCGTAGTGGGCGACGTACACGGTCAGCTTGCCCAGTTGCGCCGGATCCCAGAGGATGCCGAAGTCGAGGGAGCCGTCCTTGAGGTAGGGAGCGGAGTCGGTAGGCATGGAGGAGCCGACCACGGCTACGGTGTCCTGAAGGCCCTTCTCCTGAACCGCCATGGCCGCGCCGATGGGGGCGGGGGTGGACACGCCGACTATGCCCTTGAGGTTGGGATACGCGGCTAAGAGCGCCAGCGTCTGGGTGTAGGCTTCCTGAGCGGACTCGTCGGAGGCGACCGGGTCGGTGACGAGCGTCAGGTTCGGATACTTCTCGGCGGCGTACTCGAGGCCGTAGTTAATCCAGGTATTGAGGTTGGCGGCGGTGAGGTAGCCGGTGACTATGGCGTATTCGCCTTCGTCAGTGCCCATTGCCTCTACCAGCTTGTCCCAGATGAACTCTCCGAAATACTGGTCGTCTATCTGATGGATGGAGTATTTAACGTCGTCGCCGTTGGCGGTGGTGTCCCAGTCAACTACGAGGACGCCTTCCTCGTTGCACCTTTGCAGAACCGGGCTTACGGCGTCGGGATCATTTGGAGCGATGGCGAGGCAATCGATTCCGCGAATGAGAAGATCCTCGATCATCTGAACCTGCAACGCGGCGTCGCCCTCGGTGGGGCCGGTATATACGACGTCGATACCCAACTCTTCGCCGGCGGCGATCGCGCCGACTTCGGAGGCGTTAAAATAGGGGATGCCGACGAGCTTAGGCATAACTACGATGGTCTCGGCGAACGCGCAGCTCGCGAACAGCATTACCAGCGCCAGGGTCGCGCAAAGCATTTTCTTCATAAAATATAGCTCCTTTTTGTTTTATATCGCCGCCCGGTACATCTGCCCGGTCCCGGGCGGGGATTGGCGTAGTTGGCGGGGATTGACACAGCGTCAGGCCGCCCTCTTGACCTTGATCTTGTCGCGCGATGTGAAATAGTTTATCGACAGCACGACGACCAGTATTATTCCGGTTACAATGTCGGTGATATTTCTGTTGATGCCAATGATGTTAAAGCCGGAGGAGATTACCTGCAATATACACACGGCGGTTACGGTTCCGAGTATATGGCCGCTTCCTCCGTTTATATCGGTTCCGCCCAGAACCGTCGCGGCGACCGCCTGCATTGTGTAGCTGGAGCCGTAGTCGGCGCGGGCGGAATTGTATCTGGAGGTCATCAGTATTCCGGCTATGCCCGCCATTACCGCGGAGAATACGTATACCTTCATAAGCACGCGCTTCGTGTTTATGCCGCTGAAGCGGGTGGCCTTTTCGTTGCCGCCCACCATGTACACGCTCACGCCCCAAGGCGTGCGCTCGACCAGATACCACGCAGCCAGTATCACGACCAGGTATATGATTATGGTATATGGCACGTCTCCCAGCGTTCCCGCTCCAATGCGCTGAAATACCCTGGGAAAGCCAGATATGCCCGATCCCCTCGTTATGTTGAGGGATATGCCGTCGAACACCGTCTGCGTTCCCAGCGTGACCAACAGCGGCACGACTCCCACCGCCGCCACGAAAAACCCGTTTATGAGGCCGCAGGCGACCGATATTGCCAACACCACTATGATGCCCGTTATCACTATAATGGCGTCGGGTATGGTTCCGAGGCCGTTCATGGCTCTCATGGTGAACGCCCCCACGATCGCGGCGAGCATGGCGGAGTTGACCAGCGACAGGTTTATTCCGCCCGTCATTATGACGACGCTCATGCCTATCGCCAATATTCCGAACTCGGCCATTTGAAAGCCCATGTTCTTGAAGTTTCTGACCGTCAAAAACGTTCCCGGCGCGAGCGCGGACATAATCGCTATAAGCACCAGCAAAAACGCGAGCAGGAAATACTGGCGCTTGTTGCGGCTAAAGTGCTCCCTCATACCCGCGCCCCCTTTCCTTCCTGAGAATAGTCAATATCTACCCTGGTCTGGCGGCGCTCCTCGCGGTGAAGCTTTATCATGTCGAAGCTGACCGCTATGAGTATTATCATGCCGACGATTATCGACTGCCAGTAGGTCGATATTCTGGCCAGAGTAAGTCCGTTTGATATAAACGCGAAAAGCATGACGCCCAGGAACGTTCCAAGGACAGAACCCGAGCCGCCCGACAGGAGCGCTCCGCCCAGTACGACCGCGCCGATTACGTCCATCTCATAGCCTATGAAGGCGTTGGGGTCGACGGATTTCATGATCGAGGTGTAGGTTATCGCGGCGAATCCCGCCATCATCCCGGAATAGGCGTAAGCGAAGGTGCGAAGCCTTTTGATGTTAAGACCCACGCGCTGCGCGGAAACGGGGCTTGAACCCATTGCCATAATGCTTCTGCCGAGCATTGTGCGCTTTATCAAAAACCAGGTGACGATCATAGCCAGCAGAAATAGCAAAAACTGCACAGGTACGCCGATGTCAGAGCCTTGAGCGTTCTGAATCGAGAATATCTTTACCATTCCAAAGTCGATGATTTTTTGCGGAAGCTGGTTTATCCAGGCGCCGTTCGTATAATATTTGAGAAACCCGTTTATGACCGAATTCATGCCAAGCGTCGCTATAATCGGCGGAAGGCCCAACCGCGAGACCATAAGTCCGTTGAGCGCGCCTATCACGCCGCCTATGGCGATACCCAGAAGGTAGATGAAAAGCAGGTTGTCAAAACCCGTGCGGTTCATGAGCTGTCCGGTCAAAACCGTTACCAGCGCCAATTGCCCGCCTATCGATACGTCTATGCCGCCCGTGATTATAACAAGCAACATACCCAGCGCGCAGCAGCCGAGAACCGCGTTGGACTTTATGACGTCCATTATATTTTCAAATGACAAAAACGTGTGGTTAAACGCCCAGCTTATCGCCATGACAGCTATGAGCATGACGCCCGTCGATACTTCCTTCTGAGCGAGAGCCCGCTTTAGTTTTTCAGACAATTCATCCACCTCCTAAACGCTTAAAACGGCGCGTTCCATGAGCATTTCCTGTGTCGCGTCGGCGGCGTTGAACTCGCCCGTTATCCGCCCGCGCCGCATTACGAGTATGCGGTCTGAAATGGCGAATATCTCGGGCATTTCACTCGACACCATTATTACCGCCATCCCGGAATCGGCCAGATCGCGAAGCAGTTTGTGTATCTCGGACTTTGCGCCTACGTCTATGCCGTTTGTAGGTTCGTCCACGATAAGAATCTTTGGGTTTGTCGCAAGCCACTTGGCTACCACGATCTTTTGCTGGTTGCCGCCCGAAAACTTATTGACCTGCATCTGAGGATAAGGCGGCTTTACATTGAGCTTCTTTATAAGCTCCAGTGCCTTATCGCGACGCTTTTTAAAGCTTATCGAGTTAAACCTGTTCGCGAAGGAGCGGATTATGGCGAGGGTTATATTGCTTTGGGCGTCCTGCTGGAGTATAAGCCCCTCTGTCTGGCGCGATTCCGGAACGAAGGCAATCCCCAGCTTTTCCGCGTCGGCGGGGGATTTGGGGTTTATCCGCTTCCCCTCCATATATATCTCGCCGCTGTCCGGCGCGTTGAGGCCGAAAAGCGCCCTCACAGTTTCGGTTCTTCCCGCTCCGACGAGGCCCGTTATTCCCAGTACCTCGCCTCGTTTGACGTCAAAGGATATATTGCGGAAGTTTCCGGCTTTGGAGATGTTTTTAACCTCAAGTATGGTTTCGCCTATATTCTTTGCGGTCATGCGCTCGTCTGATATCTCGCGACCGACCATCATCGATATGAGCTTCTTTCTCGTCATCTCGCCCGTCGTGGCGCTGCCTATGAGCATGCCGTCGCGCAAAACGGTCATCCTGTCGGCGATATTGAACAGCTCGTCGAGTTTGTGGCTTATAAATATGACGGCCATCCCCCGGTCGCGAAGCGTTCTTACTATTTTAAACAGTCCCTCAACCTCAGAGCTTGAGAGCGCGGAGGTCGGCTCGTCCATGACCAGAAGCTTCGCGTCGTACACCAGAGCGCGGGCTATGGCGACGAGTTGCTGCTTGGCGGTGGAAAGGGTATTCGCCTTGGCGTTGACGTTTATATCCACGCCCAGGCTTTCCAGCGCGCGCCTGGCTGTTTTCTCCATCGCCTTCCAATCGACGAGCTTTTTGCGCTGATCGATCTGCTCGGAAAAGGCGATGTTTTCCTTTACGGTAAGAGTGGGAAACAGCGAAAAGTCCTGATATATGACGATTATTCCCTGCCGCATCGCCTCGAGCGCCGTGAGATTTTCTATTTTCTTGCCTTCAATATAGATGCCCGCGCCGCTGTCCGGCTGGTATACGCCCGCCAGCACCTTTATCAGCGTCGATTTTCCGGCGCCGTTTTCGCCGATGAGCGCGTGTATCTCGCCCTTTCTTACGTCAAAGCTGACGTCCGTAAGGGCGTTAACGCCGGGAAAAGTTTTGGACACGTTTTCCAGACGCAGAAAGACCTCCCCGCCAACGTTCTCCACAGACATGCCTCCCTTTTTTATTAACAGTAGCATTATATCATAATTATAATTATCAGTCAAGTTTAATACGAGTATATCAGGGCGGCAGCATTAAAGCATTAAACGCCATTTTTAGGAGAATCAAAAGACGACCATTGCCGATCAAGGGCGAAACCTTACGATGCTGTCCGAGCGATTATTCCGATTCAATAGATACTCGCATCTGATCTGTATATAACACTGTATTGTGTGAAGGGCTCGAGAAATGATTGACAGAAAATAAACAAATACTAGATATAAAAATAATATAAATGGTTTTTATAAAAATTATTCTACAATTTCATCGGTAATGCGCAATTAAAGCGATTTATGCGTTGACAGAAATTGATTAAAGAAGTATAATGATTTACAGGATACATAATATTTCATCCAAAATTGACAAGGGAGGAACGGATTTTGAAAAGAGCGATTGGGGTACTGGTTTGCCTGTGTATGTTGATTGGTATGACACAGGCTGCGTTCGCGCAGGGCATTTATACGCCGGGAGAATACAGCGCGAGCGCGTATGGATTTGGCGGAATGGTCGACGTTACCGTTACGGTTGACGACGGATCAATAATTTCGGTAGAAGCGGTAGGAGACTCTGAAACCACCGGCATAGGAAGCATGGCTATAGAGCAGCTTCCCGCCGCGATAGTCGCGGCTAACGGCATCGATGTGGACGGCGTTTCGGGCGCGTCGATCACAAGCGCGGCGATTATTGAAGCGGCATCGCAGGCGCTTTCACAGGCCAGTGGAACTTCGTCGCAAAGCGCCATAAGCTTTATCCCCGGTACATATACCGGCACGGGCGACGGATACAACGGCGATATCGAACTGTCCGTAACCTTTACAGAGGATGCGATCACCGCAATAGAGGTCGTGAATTCCAGCGAAACCGATCACGTTGGAACAAGCGCCTATATCATTTTCGATGATATTATGGCGTTCACATCGACGGGAGTTGACGTCATAAGCGGCGCCACGTTTACGAGCAGAGCCATATTGGAAGCGGTCAACGACGCGGCGCAACAGGCGGGGTGCGATATATCCGCTATTCAAGCCGGAGCCGTACCTTTTGCCTACACCCCGCAGGAGAAGATTGTAGACACATACGACGTTGTGATAATCGGCGCGGGCGGCGCGGGTATGGCGGCGGCGGCACAGGCGGCGCAAAACGGATCTACGGTGCTTGTAATCGAAAAGAACGCGGAAATGGGCGGAAACACGCTCGTTTCGGGCGGTTCGTTCCAGGCGGTAGTGCCCGAATACGTATTTGATCCGGAGAACCCCGAGGCTACTCAGGCGTATTCGCAGCTTGAGGGGATTGATGTCATCAAGTCAAAGAGCGACGCCGGGAGGATTGCTACGCTCAACACCATACTCAACTGGTCGGAAGAGCCGTTTGACGGACATGTGGAGGATCCCGAGGCGATAAAGACCGTAGACGATTACGACCTGCCGAATCGCGGCGTCCACGCGGAATACCTGCAGACTCTTCAAACCCTCAAGGGGCAGATCGCCGCTTACATGGAATATGCGAACGCGCATCTGGCGGCGGGAGAATTGGAGACGGATCTTACCGTGTTCTCGACCGTGGAGCTTCATATATTCCAAACCTACTATGGAGGGCTGCGCCTCAGCAACGATAAGACTAAGTGGATATACTCCGATTACGAACTGGTCAAGCAGATGTGCGAGGAGGCCTACGATCTCAAGCCGTGGCTTCAGCAGCAGGGCGTGAACTTCAACTTCTCGCGCAGCACGGCAACGCTTATTGGATGCCTGTGGCAGCGCATCAACTCCGTAAGCGGAGCGACAGTTGACGGCGAGACATACAACCGCAATTGGGGCGCGTATTTCAAAGCCCCCGAAAGCACTCTTCTCAAGGCAAACGAAAAAAACCGAATAATGACGCGTACCACCGCGACCGGCTTGATAGTGGACGAAACCGGCGCCGTGACCGGCGTAAACGCCGTGATGTACGACGGCACGCAGCTTGAGATAACCGCCGCGAAGGGCGTCATAATAGCTACGGGCGGCTACGGCGCAAACATCGATATGGTGCTTGAGACGAACGAATACTGGAATGACGAAGACCTTTCCGCCAATATCGAGACCACCAACCGCAATAGCGCCATGGGCGACGGAATAATCATGGCGCAGGAGGTCGGGGCGGATATAGCCGGAACCGGCTGGACGCAGCTGATGCCTCTGGGATGGGTAGATAACGGCGACCTCGCGGGAGGCTCGGGCGAGAATGTCATATACATTTCTCCCGCCGGACACGAAAACGCGGGCAAGCGCTACGTCGACGAATCGGCAGAGCGGGACGTGCTTTCACAGGGCGCTTACGACTATGGCACGGAGGACGGCGTATATATCGAACTGAGCAACGGCGACAGCAGCGCCGGCAGCGATGACGTCGAAGGGCGCAGGTATATCAGAACCCTTGAAGGCGCGGCGGAACTGTTGGGCATCGACGCAGACACTCTCGAAAAGACGATCACCGACTACGACATGTTTGTCATCGGAGCGACCGACGAAGCGCCCGTTCCATCAAAGAACGCCTACAGGGGTACCATCGGAACCTGCGACGTCGATGAGAACGGCAATTACATAGTCGATTCCTACCGCATAGAGTGGCTGTGCGTTAGATACCTAGCGCCCTCGACCCACCACACCATGGGCGGAATCGTCGTGGACATTGACCGCAAAGTGCTCGATACCCAGGGTGAAGCCATAAAAGGGCTGTATGCCGCGGGTGAAGTCACCTCAGGCTTCTTTGCCGGAAACCGACTTGGAGGCAACGCGGTAACGGAAATACTCGTTTCCGGACGCGTAGCCGCAAACAGCGCAACGGAGCAATGATGCATTCTTAATTAAAGTATATGTTAAGTAGATAAAAGCCCATTACCCTCCACGCCACGGCATATGTCGTGATTTAGATCAACTTCATTAAATAACAGGATGTC
>JAUNBY010000524.1:1552-2006 GCA_030526935.1 Clostridia bacterium | reverse complement strand
ATGAGTATAATTGTCAATATGCGCATCCTTGCCCTGCGACAGCGTGCAGGGCCGCAAGTCCATAAGGAGGTGAAAGACATGAATCATTACGAAGTCATGTACGTGGTCGATACCGGTATCGACGATAAGTCCCGTCAGGATCTGATAACCCGTTTTTCCGATCTGGTGGCCGCTAACGGCGGAGAAGTTGACCGCGTAGACGAATGGGGCAAAAGGCGCCTCGCGTATCCCATTAACTACAAGACCGAGGGCTATTATGTGCTTATGTACATAACCGCTCCGCCGACGTTACCCAAGGAACTCGAGCGCAATCTCCAGATTTCCGACAGCATACTGCGTTATCTGGTAATTCGCTTTGACGGCAATATACCGCCCAAGCGCGAACCGCTCAGGCCCGCGTCGCATCCGGTCGAAAAGCCGGTTCAGGCGACCGTCCAGCCCGCTCAGGCGCCGG
>JAUNBY010000524.1:0-1542 GCA_030526935.1 Clostridia bacterium | reverse complement strand
GGTTCAGCCCGTCGCGCAAGAGCCTGTCGAGGATGGCTCGGGCGACGCCATAGCGCAGGTTTGACAGCCTTCGGAAAAACCGTAACGGCTTTGTCACCTGTGCGTGACCGATAAAGGCAGGGATTAATATGAATAAGGTTATATTGATCGGAAATCTTACGAGGGATCCGGAGCTTAGAACTACGAGCACCGGCATTTCAGTGTGTACATTTGGTCTCGCGGTAAACCGCAGGTTCCAAAACCAGCAGGGAGTCAGAGAGGTAGACTTTTTTAACGTCACCGCGTGGCGGCAAACGGGCGAATTGTGCGCGCGTTACCTGACAAAGGGGCGCAAATGCTGCATAGTCGGTTCCGTTCAGATCCGTACCTATGATGCGCAGGACGGAACGAAGAAAACGGTCGTCGATGTGATCGCTGATGAAGTTGAGTTTCTCCCATCGTCGCAATCCGGGCAAAGGCCCGGGGACGACATTCCGCCCCCGCCGGAACCGACGGGGTATATGCCAAGGTCGAATAAACCGGCGGCTTCTGCGCCGGATCCCATAGACGACGATCAGTTGCCATTCTGAATTCTTCTCCGGCAAAGGCCGGACAGATGGGAGGTAAGCAAATGTCTGAGGATAGATCGGATCGCGGCGCAAAGCGCCCGCGCAATCGCAAGCCGCGCAGGAAGGTCTGCATGTTTTGCATGGACAAGATCCAGCATATAGATTATAAAGACCTGGTAAGACTTCGCCGCCAGGTGAACGAACGCGGCAAGATTATACCCCGCCGCATGAACGGAACCTGCGCGAAGCATCAGCGCCAGCTCGCAACCGCCATTAAGCGCGCTCGCAGCATAGCCCTGATGCCCTATACGTCGGATTCGTAAGACCAGGGAATATCTCTAAAGGGTGAACCGCGTATGTGTACGGGTTCACCCTTTAAAGTATGTAAAACACCAGCCGCGCCACGCAACTTTTACCATAACCGCATAGCAATGAGACGGCTCTTTTTCTCCCATTAGTAAAGGAAGTGCTGACTTGGAAACAAAAAGGTTGATACTGCGCCGGATGAGCAGAGCCGATTACGACGACCTCGCTGAAATACTTAAGGACGATGACGTCATGTACGCCTACGAAGGCGCCTTCAGCGACGAGGAGGTAGAACGGTGGCTTCAAAAGCAGCTTGAAAGATATGAGCGTGACGGGTTTGGATTAAACGCTGCAGTGATCAGGCAAACCGGCGAAATGATTGGTCAATGCGGGCTGACGCTCCAGGAAGTTAAAGGGCGAACTGTGATCGAAACGGGCTATCTGTTTAAAAAGGCGTATTGGCATATGGGCTACGCAACGGAGGCTGCGACAGCCTGCAGGGATTACGCGTTCAACGTTCTCGGCGCCGATGAGGTATTCGCCATAATAAGGGACACGAACATCGCCTCTCAAAATGTCGCCACTCGTCTCGGAATGACGCAGGTAGACGCTTTCGTAAAGCATTATCGCGGAATAGATATGCCTCATTTTATTTTTCCCCGATTGAATTTTCAATTGCACCCTTTTA
>JAUNBY010000523.1:240-2007 GCA_030526935.1 Clostridia bacterium | reverse complement strand
TCATTCTTCTATGGGCCGCTGAAGCCACAGGCCTGAAAGGAGCGATTGATATGTTCAAACGGCTGACTGCTATGACTATGTGCCTGGTTCTTTGTCCGATAATGGATTTTTGACCATTCAATCATAATCAGTCGTTCGGCGGTATAGATTGTACCAATAAGCCAGGGAGGTATAACTATGTCAAAGCTCGCCGTAATGGCAATGATTCTGATTCTGATGGCGTCGGGCGCACACGCGGCGATAGAGACCGCGCCCGCTATAGATCTCAACTGCGAAAGCGCGATATTGCTCGAGCCTGAAAGCGGACAGGTTATATTTGAACTTCAGGCTGACGAGCGGCGTCAGGTGGCAAGCGTTACGAAGATCATGGCGATACTGCTGGCCTGTGAAGCCGTCGATCAGGGGCGAGCCAGCGTAGACGACATCGTCGTCGTATCGTCCCGCGCGAGCGGAATGGGCGGCTCGCAGGTACTTTTGGATACCGGCGAAAAGCAGCCGCTGGGCATACTCATAAAGAGCATGATAGTCGCGAGCGCCAACGACGCCGCCGTAGCCGTCGGTGAGTACCTGTACGGTTCGGAGAAGGCCTTTGTCGAGAGAATGAACGAGCGAGCTAAAGAACTTGGAATGCTGGATACCAACTTTGTCAATCCAACGGGACTCACCGCCTCCGGGCAATTCACCACCGCCCGCGACGTCGCCAGAATGTCTATGGAACTTATAAAGCACGGGCTGTTTTTCGATTATTCGACGATATGGATGGATACGATCGACCACGGCGACGGGCGAATAACCGAGCTAACAAACACCAATCGCCTTACGCGCCTTTACGAAGGATGCGACGGGATAAAAACCGGATCGACAAGCGAAGCGGGTTATTGCCTGTCGGCCAGCGCGGTGAGAAACGGAATGCGCCTGATAGCGGTCGTTCTGGGCGCGGATACCAGCAAGGAGCGCTTTTCCGTCGCGAGTGAAATGCTGGATTACGGCTTCGCCAACTACACGACATACGAGGTCGCGAAGGAAGGCGCGAAAGTGCGCGGAATGCTTCCCGTAAAGGCCGGAAGCAGCGAGGCGGTTGAATTGTGCATCGGAAGCGATATGACGCTGCTTATGTCGAAAAACGACGCGCAGAATATATCCGTCACCCCAACCGTCCCCGAATATATTGTTGCCCCGGTCGAAAAGGGACAAATCGTCGGACGCGTCGTCGTACTTCTGGATGACAGGGAAATAGGCGAGGTTCCCATAGTTGCAGCTTCCGACGTCCCGAGGCGCGGCTACGCGGATTCGTGGAGAATATTATTCAGGCGCTGGTACGCGTGACATTAATCGCAGAGTATTCGCTTTACCGATAGACGGATTGACAGATGCTCAGGGGCGCGACTTCAGTCGCGCCCCTGAGCTGTAAACGTTCAGATTTTAAGATCTTAAAATGTCATTAGAAGTCAGCCTTGGTGAGCAGGGCGACGGGGGTGTTGAAGCGAGAGGGAGTCTCGTCGCCGTTGAGCGCGAGTATGGCCGCTTCCAACGCCGAGTAACCCATCAGATACGGCTTTTGCGCTATGGTTCCGCTGAGGGTTCCGTCCTGAACGGCCTGTATGGCCTCGGGTATGCCGTCGTTGCCGATGAGTATGAGGGTCTTCTCTTCGCCGGCTCTGTCAAAATTGTCGCTGGTGAGGATCTCGTAGCCCAGGTCGGCGGCGGCTTGCATGACGCCTAGTACCATGGTGTCGTTGTTGCAGTAGATGCCGCAAACGTTGGGGT
>JAUNBY010000523.1:0-230 GCA_030526935.1 Clostridia bacterium | reverse complement strand
AGCAACGTTCAAAGACTCGAGCCTGTCCCATTTTCCGGTCTGGGAAGCTACGACGGTGATGTTGTCGAGGACGGCGGCTTCATCCGCAAAGCCTGTGGTTCTGTCGATAGCGCAGGTGTCGCCGGGATTGCCTTCTATGATGGCGACCTCGCCCTGCTTGTCGCCGAGAGTCTCGCTGATAAAGTCGGCGGCGAGTTTTCCGGAGTCGTAGTTATCGGAACCGATAAACG
>JAUNBY010000522.1 GCA_030526935.1 Clostridia bacterium | reverse complement strand
AAACATGCATGATTTTGTGTACTCATGGCTCATGACCGTCACAATGTCTGCCTCATGAAGCAGCCGCGCGTGACGAGCCTGATAACTCTTATCCCAGCGGTCGGCTTGTCCGTCGAAAGGGATCACCATTTCAAGCAAAATCCACGGAAAATCTTCTTTCAGGTCTAGCACGGCCTCTGCAGCGAGGCAATCCGTAGATTGTGCGCCCCCTGACAAGAAATGCGCGTAGCCTTTTCCTATCATATCCCTTATCATATCATTTAGCCGTTTTTTCAATTCAATGCAGCGCGGGTCGTTCTCATTATACCCAAAAGGCATCTTGGCGGGTCTGTAACCGGTGAAAGCGCAGCGCTTATAGCTGGGCTTGGTACGGCGGCGAATGATGTTGTTCATATACTTATACTCCTCTATCTTTTAAGTAACGTTGACAGCATTTTGAAATATCAACAATAGCTCCGCATATTTCAGTTATAACTATAAATGATTTTCATTCGACACACTCTAAGCGTGTTCCTCCAAGAATAGCTCTATCGAGCGCTTTTCCTCATCTGTCGGAAGCATGTCATCTGTCAGAATGCCCACGACTTTGCCGACGAGTTTTACGCTCGTCCCTTCGCTAATGCGGACAAGGCCGTATTTCTTGTCGTTTATAGGGCGCAGACCTTTTGGCGTGTATTCCTTTATCATGCACACGTCGTTTACGAACACTATCGCGGTATCGCCGTAGTTGAGGCTGTCTGTGCGCTTTACAAGAACACGATCACCGGAGTGATATAAGGGTTCCATGCTGTCGCCGTCTATGGGTATCACGCAGTCGAAATCCTTTGTTGTCGCCGAGCGCCTAAGATAAATGGACTCGCCCTGATCATCCTCCGGTATATCGGAGCCTTCGCCCGCGCAGGCGGAGTAGTAGTAGGCGAAACCTTCGACCCAATCCGCGTCGAACGCCTCCTCACTGTCATAGGTCGGGACCAGGGCGACTTCTTTCGGATTATGCTTCTCCATAGATTCTAATAGAGCGCATATGTAATCGCGTTCTTTCTCTGGAAGCGCGAGTAGACGGTCGAGAAAACGCTCCTGCGAAGCCGTATACCCCGACTTTGTTATGCGCTTTACTGTTATCGTCTTTTTGACTTGAGGGATGCCCAGAAAGTCATCCGCTGATATACCGAACAGCATGCACAGTTTCTTTACGCTGTCGAGATCTGGACGGGTTCGCCCCGCTTCCCAGTTGCTTACCGCGTTTTTGGTAACGCCTACGGTTTTGGCAAGCTCCGGTTGATTGATGCCCACGCCGAGACGGTAGGCGCGTATTTTCTTGGCGTATTCTCCTTTACTCTCCGCGACGGGGTGATGTCGTCCTGAAGACGGCTTTCTCTCTTTATGTTCATTGTTTATATCTATATCGTTTGCCATTTGCGACTACCTCCCAGTTATCTCATACTATACACATATCTTCGTCCTTATCTCGCGCAAGAGCTCCATCGCAATCGAGCTTTGAATATTTGCTTGTCGAGCCAACATATCATTCATTCATAGACATTGTAGCACACTAAAACACGTTTGTCAACGGAATCATTCAGAAAAAGCAAAAGAATCACGGACGTATTTGGAAAATATTTCTTTGCTACCCTATTGAACGCGCACTAATGATGTGCTATAATAACAGGAACCTTATACCTGCCGTATGGAGGCTAAGATGATGCACGAGACGATACCCGATAGGATACCCGATACGAAGATGTACAATTTGAACTCGGCGGCAATGACATCGGCTAGCCGGTTTTATCCGGACGAGAACGACGCTCGCAATGCCAACTCATTTTGTGGTGAACAATGTGGCGTATTGCCACGCGGGAAAGAAGCCGTGCGGTATATGCACTGTGGTGAACTCATATTATCCGCAACCATGGCCACGATACCATGTAATACGGAAAAACCGCGAAGCATTCATGTGGAAGCGTCCGCCGAGACGACCATGCCGCGCTTTGCTGACCAGTATGAACCGCCTGAAGAC
>JAUNBY010000521.1 GCA_030526935.1 Clostridia bacterium | reverse complement strand
TTACGGTCAAAACTACGTCGAAATGTGGTCGGACCGCTGGTTCACCGCGTCTTTAAAAAACACGCTTATATTCGCTTTTTCCGTGGTGCCCGTCACGGTATTCCTGGCGCTTGTGCTGGCGGTCATCATTGACAGATATTGTTGGGGAAAAACGCCCATAAAGCTCGCCGTGTTCATGCCCTATATCTCAAACATCGTCGCGGTAGCCATCGTGTGGGTCATGATGTATTCCCCGTGGGGGCCGTTTACGCAGCTTGTGAAGCTGTTGGGATGGGAAAACCCTCCCGCGTGGCTGGGCGATTATACCTGGGCTTTGCCCGCCGTCATACTCATGTCCATCTGGTCGGGCGTAGGCTATTGCATACTCATCTACTCCTCCTCCATACAGGGCTTGCCACAGGACGTATACGAGGCGGCCGACGTGGACGGGGCGAACGAACTTACAAAGTTTTTGCGCATAACTGTACCCGCCCTGTCGCCTACGACGTTCTTTCTTGTGATAACGACGCTCATAACGTCGTTTCAGGTCTTCGCGCCCATACAGATCATGACGCGCGGCGGCCCCGGCACGTCCACGCACGTTCTGGTATACTATATCTACACCGCCGCGTTCAGCTTTTACCGCATGGGCTACGCCTCGGCCATTTCCTGGATACTGTTTTTGCTGCTTCTCATCGTCACGCTTATACAGTGGCGCGGCCAGCAAAAATGGGTAAGTTATCAGTAAGGAGGGCGACGCAGTGAAGGGAAGACATTACCGTCTCAGGAAAAACGCCATTCGCCTGTTGATGACGGCCATCGTAGCCGCAATAGCGCTTTGCATGATAACCCCTTGTCTTTGGATGCTGTCGGCGTCGATGAAGCGGGCGGCGGACGTGCTTGAACTGCCCATAAAGTGGATACCCGACTACTTCTATCCCGACAACTATATAAACGTATGGAACATAGGCGGCGCGGCCAAGGTCGATTATCACTTCGCGACGGCCTATTATAATTCCCTGAAAATCGCGTTTATCAACCTTGCCGGTTCCGTATTGACGAGCACTCTCGCGGGTTACGCTTTCGCGAAGATAAACTTCAGGGGACGCAATGCGCTGTTTCTGATCTATCTCGCGACGATGATGGTTCCCTCGCAGGTAACGCTGGTTCCGCGCTTTGTCATGTTCCGGCTGATGGGCATTGGAGGTACCCACCTTACGCTCATACTCCCGGGTCTTATAACCATAACCGGAACCTTTCTCATGCGCCAGTACTTCATGCAGATACCCAACGAGTTGAAAGAGGCCGCCTTTATAGACGGCGCAAACGAATGGCAGATATGGGCGCGCGTCATGGTTCCCATAGCCAAGCCCTCGATGGCGGCGCTGGCGATGCTCGTGTTCCTCTGGAACTGGAACAACTACCTGGACGCGCTCGTGTTCCTGTCCAACTGGAGAACCTATACGATACCCGTAGCGCTCACCAACTTCATAGAGGAGAGCCTTACGGAGTATAATCTGGTTATGGCCGCGTCCGCCTCGGCGCTGATACCGGTGTTCGTCGTATTCCTGGCGGGTCAGAAGTTTTTCGTCAAGGGTCTGGTGGCGGGCGCTGTCAAGGGATAGCGCTTGCGATTGCGTGGACGGCAGTCCGTTTGCCATATAGAGTTACAATACAGGCACTTAAAGGAGGTTAGCCCGTGAATATGTCGAATATGGAACAAAGACAGTACGACGTGGTCGTCGTAGGCGGAGGGTTGGCGGGCATGTCGGCGGCTATCGCCGCGGCGCGGCACGGCGTCAGGGCGGCTGTTATACAGGCGAGAAGCGTTCTGGGCGGAAACGCCTCGAGCGAGGTGCGTATGCACATCGTCGGGGCCGGCTGTCATAACTCCAAAAAGGATTTGAATGAAACGGGGCTGTTGATGGAGCTTCTTCTTGAAAACAAGCTTCGAAACCCCTACAGCGTGTTCCCGGTGTGGGACGGAATATTGTGGGAAAAGGCCCGCTATCAGCCAAATCTGGACACGTATCTCAATA
>JAUNBY010000520.1 GCA_030526935.1 Clostridia bacterium | reverse complement strand
TGCCCGCCGCGATAGTATTCGCCAGCCAGGGATTGAACGTATGCATGACAATGGTGAAGGGAAATATCATATACAGAAACGGTGAATTTCCAAAGCTCGACGAGGAGAAGATTAAATACAACGTAAAAAAGAGCGCCGACAGGCTTTTGTGAAACGTTCTAAAACTAATGTTGCTTTGCGCAACGCCGGTAAAGTAGTACAGCGGGAGGTATCATATGGAGATAAGCGTATCGGACGCGCTTTTAAGGCTTGGGGACAAGGACGCGCCCACGGCCTATAAAGCGCTTTTGGAGCTTGAGAGGATTTCTGACGAAACTGGGGAGATATATCCCCTTACGCGGGAATTCGCCGATATGGTCGCGGATGAACGCTATGCGATGCGTGTTCGCGGCTTCCGGCTGTTTTGCAAACAGGCGAAATGGGACGTTGA
The DNA here is from genome assembly GCA_030526935.1 of Clostridia bacterium. Classification (GTDB taxonomy): domain Bacteria; phylum Bacillota; class Clostridia; order Christensenellales; family Aristaeellaceae; genus JAUNBY01. Next base: position 1,588 of record JAUNBY010000520.1, on the reverse strand, counting down.
TAATAAGCTCGATGAGAGTATCGACGCGGCGCTTAGCATACTTGATGACCCGAAGCCCACGGCGGTGCGCCAGGCTTTGGCGGCGCTGGGCGACGTTATGCGGTATAAGCCCGATTTGCGCCCGGTAGTCGCTGATGCCGCTTTAAATATCGACGTCGTGAAATACGCGGATTCCATGCGCGGCCTTATCATGAAGGACATTCAGGGATTACTTAAACAGGCGGAGGAGTGAGCATATGGCGTTTGATTTTAAAAAGGAATATAAAGAGTTCTACATGCCCAAATCAAAACCCGAGATGGTGACGGTTCCTCCCGCCAACTTCGTCGCCGTGCGCGGAAGCGGAGACCCCAACGACGAGGGCGGCGCGTATAAGGCGGCAATAGCCGTCGTTTATGCCATTTCGTATACCATTAAGATGAGTAAATCAGGCGATCATCGCATGGAGGGATATTTTGACTACGTGGTGCCGCCCCTCGAGGGATTCTGGTGGCAGGACGGCATAGAGGGCGTAGACTATTTAAATAAGGCCGAATTTCACTGGATAGCGCTCATCAGACTTCCCGACTTTGTGACGAAGGCCGATTTTGACTGGGCGGTCGCGGAAGCGTCGAAAAAGAAGAAGCTCGATTGCTCCCGCGCGGAGTTTTTGACCGTAGACGAGGGGCTTTGCGTACAGTGTATGCACATCGGCTCGTTTGATGACGAACCGGCGACGGTGGAAATCATGAACCGATACCTCATGGAAAACGGCTTCGAGAACGACTTTTCCCCGACGCGCCTTCATCACGAAATCTATCTGTCCGACGCTCGGAAAGCGCCAAAGGAGAAGTGGAAAACCGTGATTCGCCATCCCGCGCGCAAAACTTCAACGCGATAAGCATATGAAGAAGACGATTCTCGTCATCGACGACGATGTCCGCATAAGCGACATGCTCAACGAGATTTTGAGCCGCGCGGGGTATGGCGTAATCAGGGCCTATTCCGGCACGGAGGCGCTGTTGGTGCTCGAAAAGAGCCGCCCCGATCTCGCGCTTCTGGATTTGATGCTTCCGGGAATGTCGGGAGAGGACGTGCTCGCCGGGATTCGCGGCGTTCCCGTAATCGTGTTAAGCGCGAAAGCGGACGTGCAAGACAAGGTTGACCTGCTTCTTGGCGGCGCCGCCGATTATATGACAAAGCCCTTCGATACGCGGGAACTGTTGGCCAGAATAGAGGTGCAGCTGCGAAAACGCAACGAACAGTCCCAAGAGGTCTATACGTTTGAGGATTTATCCGTCGATACGCTGTCTCACGCCGTGGAAGCCGCGGGCGTGAACGTGGCGCTTACGAAGACCGAATACGCCATACTGAAGCTATTGATGATAAACCAAGGACGCGTTCTCGCCAAGTCCGTCATCCTCGACAGGATTTCCGCCGATACACCCGACTGTACCGAAAGCTCGCTGAAGACGCATATAAGCCACCTGCGCCGCAAACTGCGAGAAGCCGGGGGCAGGGAGTACATCGAATCGGTTTGGGGTATAGGGTTTAAGCTTCACGCCTCAACCCTTTCTCAACCATCCCCTTAACCGCTATCTCAACCTTTGC
>JAUNBY010000519.1 GCA_030526935.1 Clostridia bacterium | reverse complement strand
TGTTCATAATGGGCGAGGACATAGAAGAAATAGGCTCCATATTCGGCTGTACGCGCGGACTAAAAGACGAGTTTGGTCGCGAGAGGGCGTTTAACACGCCCATATCCGAAGCGGGCTTCGTTGGCGTGGGACTTGGCGCGGCATGCGCCGGAATGAGGCCCATAGTCGAATTGCTCTATATGGATTTCTCGCTGGTCGCGATGGATCAACTGCTCAACCAGGTGGCCAAGACGCGCTATATATTCGGCGGAAAGGCCAAAATTCCGCTGGTCATTCGTGGTCAGCAGGGAATCGGCAGGGGCAACGCCGCGACTCATTCACAGTCGATGGAAACCTTCTTTATGCACTTTCCGGGGCTTAAAGTCGTCTGCGCCCGCGATGGGCGCACGGCCTGCGGGCTTTTGCGCACCGCCATAAGGGACGATAATCCCGTTATGTTCTTCGAACACAAGGCGCTGTATTCGAGCAAGATGGACGTTCCGGACGACCCCGATTTTATGCTGCCGTTTGGAAAGGCGGATATTGTCAGGGAGGGAACGGACGCAACGATAGTTACGAACCTTCTCTACGTGTCGAGGGCAATTCAGGCCGCCGACGAGCTTCAAAAAGAGGGCATATCGTGCGAAATCATAGACCCCATGACACTGGTGCCGCTGGATAAGGATACTATAGTCAACTCCGTTAAGAAGACCGGCAGGCTCGTCGTGGTTCACGAGGCGCACAAAAACGCCGGATGGGGAGCGGAGATAGCCAGCATGGTCACCGAGGAAGCCTTCAGGTATTTGGACGCGCCCCCGCTGCGACTTGGAGCGCTCGCCTGTCCGCTGCCGTTCAGCCTCGAGCTTGAAAACGCGGCTACGCCGCAGGTCTCGGACATAGTCGCGGCGGTTAAAACGGTGTGCTACAAGCGGTAGGAGGTGTCGCATGGAAAGGATTATAATGCCCAAGCAGGGGCTTCAGATGACCGAGGGCGTGATAACCAGATGGCTGGCCGCAGAAGGCGATAAGGTAGTAAAGGGCGAGCCTCTTTTTGAGATGGAGACGGACAAGCTCACTATAACGATCGACTCGACCGCCACTGGGACGCTGCTTAAGATACTCAGACCCGAGGGAGATACAGTCCCCATTACTCAAACCATAGCCTATGTCGGTAATCCGGGCGAGAAAGCGCCGGGAGATGAGGCGCAGAGCAGCAAAGAGGGTAGCCGCGCAAAGACCGATGAGGAAAAAGTTATTGTAGACGACGCGACAATAGTGTATGGCGCAAAGGCCGCAAGCGAATCATCGAGCGCCTCAGAACGGATATTCGCTTCGCCGAGAGCCAAAACCCGCGCCGAAGAACTGAAAATAGATATTAAAAGCCTCACGCCGTCCGGCCCCGACGGACTCATAATCGAGCGCGACGTCATTAGCGCAAGATCCAGGCTCGCGTCGCCCCTCGCGCGCAAGGAAGCGCTGTTGTCCGGGCAGAATATTGACGACATATCAGGAACCGGAATTCGCGGAAAGGTCATGGCTCGCGACGTGAGGGCAGCCGCCGAACAGGACGCCAAACAGAGCGCCGCCTGTGCGCCAGTTCCCGAAAAGCGGCTGCCTCTTAAGGGAATGCGCCGCATAATCGCCGAGCGAATGAAAAAGAGCCTCAATGACATGGCGCAGGCAAATCACGTTATAACCGTCGATATGACCGAAGCCACGCGCGTTCGCGAGCAGTTGAAGGCCGCGGACGTCAAGGTAAGCTTCAACGATATTATAATACGCTGCGTCGCCGCCGCATTGTCTGAGACGCCCATGATGAACGCCTCGATAGAGGGCGATGAAATTGTCCTCAAGTCGGAAATCAACGTGGGAATGGCTGTAGCCACGCAAACGGGTCTTCTCGTTCCCGTAATCAGAAACGCCGATAAGACAGGTCTTTGCGGCATATCAAAGAAGGCCAATGATCTGTCCGCCCGCGCGAGGGAGAACAGGTTGACGCCCGACGAGCTAACCGGCGGGACGTTCACCGTCACCAACCT
>JAUNBY010000518.1:250-2030 GCA_030526935.1 Clostridia bacterium | reverse complement strand
GGTGCAGGCGTTGTAGGCGTGGGCGTCGGCGTGGATGTCGGCGTCGCCTGCGTCATTGACTCTGGTTTTTCAAGCGCCAGAGGACTTTTAAGGATTTCCAAAAGCTCCTCATCGACACCGCTGTCGATCGCGAATGTCGTATTCAGGATTTCGTTCGTATGCCTTTTCATATCGATAACCGCGTGAGAAGTCGCCGCATCATATTTCCCCGACGGTTCTGAAGCGTCAAGCCAGCCCAATTCCATCAATCTTTGCTGCATATCTATGATTTCGTCTAAGGTCAGATCGGTCTGTACTTCAGCATTTTCCGGCGAAGGTTGAATGATTGATTCTGGCGTCGGCTCGACGACGATGACGCTCGGTGACGGAAGGGCGCTTTGTGCCGGTTCCGGCGATACAGGCGTTTTCATCATGCGCGATGCCAGCCAAAAAGCGACGCAAACAACAAGCGTCGCGGCGATACCAATGCGCAGCCCCTTGTTTGGACTCGAAGGCGCGCTCTGATCCAGAAACCGTTCGAGGTCCCGCTTCATTTCGAGAGCGTTTTTATACCTGTCGCCGCGTTTATAGGCGCAAGCTTTCAATATTATGCGGCTAATGTTCTTGTCGGCGTGAACAGGAGGAGGAAGCGGGTCCCCCTTTATGCGCCGTTCCAGCGCCGCTTCGCGCTGTTCGTATGACGGCGCGGTATCTATGGGCAAAAATGGCACACGGTTTCCGTTCAACAGCTGGTAAAGCACGAGGCCGAGCGAGTAAATGTCAGCCGTAAGATCCGTGGGTTCACAGCGATACACCTCTGGAGCCATATACAAGGGCGTCCCCTTGCGCGACATGTTGTTCAAAGTCTTCTCCATTGTTCTCGCGACGCCGAAATCTCCCAGCTTGTAATTCCCATCGGGCGAAATGAATATGTTCGCGGGTTTTATATCGCGGTGTATTATGCCGTGTCGCCCGCACACGTCGAGCGCCTGACAGATGTGCGCGCCTATGACGGCTACGTCGTTATTGGATAACGTCTTTTCAGACATAAGCTTATCGAGCGGCTTGAGCAATTCCATGCGTATCAGGATGTCCCAGCCTATTTCATCTTTTCGCTCTATTATGAGATGATCCAGATAATTGACGATATGGCTGTTGCCGCCAAGCTCGCTCATAAGGCGTATCTCCGAATTAAGCGACTTTATAAATCCGCCGTAATACGAGCGGATCTCGCCGTCGGACATTCTCTCTGAGCGCAGTTCATCAATCTCGTCCTTATCCTTCGGCAAAGCGATCCATTTGAGCGCGGAAACATATCTGTCGGCGAACTCCTCGCGGTACAGCTCATATACGCGACCAAAGCTTCCCCTTCCGATTTCCCCCTTTATCCGCCATACGCCCCAAAGCGGCTCAAGCCGCGATAGCCTCTCTGGTATAGGCATACCCGCAGTCCCTCCAAACCGTGTAACGTCACGTCGCTATTCGGCATCCTTGCCCCTTCTTGAATTAACTTTGTTCCGCGCGCGCCGCATTTTATATGCTACGCAGCAGCATTTCGATAATAATCAGCAGGGAAGTCGCTCCAAAAATGCCGGTTGCGGCTATCGTCGCGTTAAGCAGACCCCGCAAAACGGATCTCTTTGCTTTGGGAGCTTCATTCGCGACTTTCACACATATCACGGTGACATTGTCGTTACCGCCCGCCTCGAGAGCGGCGTTTACCAGTTTATCACAGGCGTGGGCGGCCGCGCCGGCGGGAGAAATTAAATATCGTTAGTGGGTATTGGTTATAATAAAATTT
>JAUNBY010000518.1:0-240 GCA_030526935.1 Clostridia bacterium | reverse complement strand
TCGCGTATCTGGCTATCGGTAAGCATATCGGTCAACCCGTCGCTGCACAACAAATACCAGTCTCCCGGCTGTAACCGCATAAGATCGGTTACGCCGACAGATAGCCTGACCTCGTCGGGAGACATGCCCATATATTGACTTATGACATGACGTTTGGGGTGCGTAAGCGCTTCCTCCGGCGTTATGACGCCCATGTTGACCAGTCGCTGAACCTCCGAATGATCGACCGTAAGGCGGCTG
>JAUNBY010000061.1 GCA_030526935.1 Clostridia bacterium | reverse complement strand
AGAAGGCGGTTGACTATAGAGGACTTGCCTACGTTGGGCTTTCCCACGACCGCGACGGATATGGCCGCGTCCTGTTCTTCCCCGGGCGATTTTTCCTCCGGCAGGTATTCGCATATGCGGTCGAGAAGGTCGCCGAAGTTGAGCATATTGACGCTCGAGACGCCTATGGGATCCCCTATGCCCAATTGATAAAACTCGTATATGTCGCTCATTTTCGATACGTTGTCGATTTTGTTGACGACGAGTATCACGGGCTTTCCGGAGCGCCTGAGCATGTCGGCGACGTTGTCGTCATCGCTGGTTAAGCCCTGCTTGCCGTCCACGAAGAACAGTATTACGTCGCAGGTGTCTATGGCTATCTCCGCCTGCATTCGCATCTGGACGAGGAGGGGGTCGGTCGACTGAGGGTCTATTCCGCCGGTGTCTATGAGGGTGAACTCGACGTTTTGCCACTCGCAGTCGGCATACACCCTGTCGCGCGTGACGCCCGGCGTGTCCTCTACGATGGCTATGCGCCTGCCGGCTATTTTATTGAAGAACGTGGACTTTCCGACGTTCGGCCTTCCAACGATGGCTACCAGTGGTCTGGCCATATTATCCTCCAATCGGGCTTGCGCCCGGAGTTTGATTTGGGGTTTCCCGTTTTATTATCGGGGGACGGTGTGGGCGTTCACGGTGCAGTTAAGTACGGATTCGCTGTCGCGAGGGGTTGTACGTTTAGCGCGAAATACAACCCGGATTTATAAACACGGCTGGCGTAGGGGAGCGCATTGCGCTCCCGGTTATACCAGAGGGCAGCGCTCACGGGGAACGGCGTTGCCCGTTTGATATATCGCGCCGCGCGATGAGTCCGGGCGCGCGATGCGACGCCCCTGCGGATTCGTTGTTGCGGGAGGTTGTACGTTTAGCGCGAAATACAACCCGGATTTATAAACACGGCTGGCGTAGGGGAGCGCATTGCGCTCCCGGTTATACCAGAGGGTTGCGTATACACGGGAACGGCGTTGCCCGTTTGATATATCGCGCCGCGCGGTGAGTCCGGGCGCGCGATGCGACGCCCCTACGGATTCGTTGTTGTGTAAGGTCGATTGTTTAGCGGGGCAAGGGACGGCGTTGCCCGTTTGATATATCGCGCCGCGCGATGGTTCCGGGAGCGCAATGCGCTCCCCTACGGATTCGCTGTCGCGAAACATCGTTCGATTACCCCTCCCCGCTCAGCCGCTCGACGAGCCTTTGCGCGTCGGGAATCGCGGTTACGGGCTTTGCCAAAGCCTTTGAAACTTCGTTAAGCGTCATATCGTCCAGGAACACGTCCTGCATCTCCCGAAGCATCGTCTGGCTTATCAAGACCTCGTCGCACTCGACGCCCTTCATGGCTCTTATCAAATCCGAGCCGGTCAAAAGCCCCGATACCGTCACCGTCGGGCCGAAGAAGCGATTCTCGACGGCGTACACATCCACTCTCGCCCCCGGAACCGGAAACTCTTCGACGAGTTCCCTGAGAAACGCGGCCACCGACACGCCGCAGGCTATGGCGTAATGGCGCTCATTCGCGGCGTCCGCTTCGCGGGCTTCACAGTAGCCCCTATCGCGCCAGGCTTCCTCGTATTCGCTGGCGAACCTGCGGCAAAGACCCACGCCGTTTTCTATCTGGTCGTAATCGCCGTACTTCCCGTCGGGCGGAAAGTCGCGCCCCGCGAGCAGATAAAGCTCGTCGGCGGGAAAAACGAAGCCTTCGCCGTACTTTTCGTCAAAGGCGTCCGCCTGCGCCAATATCCTCGCGGCGTCGTCCTTATCAAAGGGCTTAAGCGGATAAAGCCCTTCCCTGTGCCCCGTAAGCCCCACCGGAACCAAGGCCAGCGACAGGGCGTGTGGGCGCAACCCTGCCAGGTCTTTCACCGTGCGTTCGAGCACTTCCCCGTCGTTAATCCCCGGGCATACGACCGCCTGAGTGTGAAACGTAAGCCCCGCCGCGGCGAGCTTTTCAAGCTGACTCATTATCTTGCCCGCGATCTTCTGCCCCATCATCTCCGCGCGTATTTCGGGGTCGGTCGCGTGAACCGATATGTACAGCGGATGACAGCGCCGGGCGATTATGCGCTCCAGCTCGCGGTCGGATACGTTGGTCATGGTCACGAAGTTTCCCATCATCAGGGACATGCGCCAGTCGTCATCCTTGACGTTGAGCGTCGGCCTGACGTTTTTGGGCAGTTGATCGACAAAGCAGAAGACGCATTTGTTCACGCAATCGCGCTGTCTTGACATAAGCGATTCGCCAAACCTCAACCCCATCGGGGCGTACTCGCTTTTTTTGACCTTTATGTCGAGCGTCTCGCCGTTTCTCATTATCCGCAAAACGGGCGATTTGGCGCATATGAAAAGCTCGTAGTCTATAACGTCGATTATTCTTTGCCCGTTTATCGTCAAAAGCTCGTCTCCGGGTCGAAGCCCCGCCCTTTCAGCGGCGCTTCCCCTTTCCACCTGCGTTACCTCGTGAGCCATGCGTCCTCCTGTATTATCGCCTATTTTGGGGATTTAGTCAAGTCTTCGGCGCGCTGAAATAGCTCTGGCCCGCTATGGGCGATATTCCTCTGGCGCTGAACAATTCGTCTATGGTGACAAACTGATAGCCCTGTTTTTTGAGATGCGGCAACAGCTTTTCCACCGCCTCGGCGGTCGTGGAATATATGTCGTGCATGAGGACTATGGAGCCGTCCTTGACGTTTGCCGTGACTTCGTCGTATATGGCCTGGGCGTCCTTCGTCTTCCAGTCGAGGGAATCGACCGACCAGAGTATGAACGGCTGGTCGAGCGTTTCCCTCATAAGGTCGTTCACATTGCCGTAGGGCGGCCTGAATATCTTGGGGCGATAGCCGCAAATGGACTTAATAGCGTCTATGGCCTTGTCATACTGCTCGAGCATCACCGGAACGTCCTGCTTTGTGAGGCTGTAGTGGTCGTAGGTGTGCGTGCCTATCTGAAAGCCCCGCTCGTATACGTCCCTCACGACGCCCTTATGGTCGTCGGCGCAGGAGCCGAGCATGAAAAACGTCGCCTTGCCGTTCACCGCCTCAAAAGCGTCCATTATCCGCGCGGTATTGGAGCCGCTGGGTCCGTCGTCGAATGTGAAGGCCACGAGCTTGTACTTTTCCTTAAACGTGCGCACCTCGTCAAATACATAAGGCTCGGGCGTTGGCTCCGGAGTTGGCTCCGGTGTCGGTTCGGGGGTGGGCGTAGGCGTCGGCTTGGGCGTAGGCGTAGGCACCGGGGTAGGCTCGGGCGTGGCTTCCGCAAATATGTCGCCAATGAAGCTTAAGTCGGCGTTTGGCCTCAACGCGCTTATCATCGTGGGTATAGCGATTATCAAAACGGCGATGGACGCGACCGCCGCGAGTATTTTGCTCATGCGTTCTCTGCGCTCGATGGAACTTTTCTTTTTATATCGGGCGCGGTTTTTCCTGGACATGTTTATCATCCTCCAACGACTATAATATAACCCTCTTGTTATAATGTCAACCGTCGTCGGGAGATGTTTGCGCATTGCTCGTCCGACGGCGTATATGTGTCAGACGAGTAAAATTTGGAGGTTGTTCCCAATACTAGGGGCGACGTCGTGCCTGACGGCCTTTTATCGTTATGCCCTCTCCCTGGCAAAGCAACTCAAGTTTGCTTTCCGGGGCGAATTTGGGCATGGCGTCAATGATCTGCTGGGGATTTCCAAGGTGCAGAGGAAACGTCCAGAAATGGCACGGGATTACGATTCTCGATTTGAGCATTCCGGCGTATTTCGCGGCCTGTTCGCCGTCGAGGTTGCCGAAGGCGCCATTTATCGGGAGTATCGCTACGTCGGGGCTTAACTCTGTCGGAACGCGCAACCTTTCCGGCGTAAGCGCGGTATCCCCGGCGTAATATATACTGGCGAACCCGAAATCTAGTATGAAGCCCATGGCTTCCGGGGCGAGTTCGCCGTGGTCGCAGTCGACGGGCAGTAAGCTGAATCCCTCAAGCGATACCACTTCTCCCTTATTAAGGGCATATACCCCGTCAAAACCCATCTCCCGCGCCGCCCGCGCGACCGGGCGATTGGCGTAAAGGCGCGTTTTTCCGTTTTTCATAAAGCCCGGCATGGAGTCAACGTCAAAATGGTCGCCGTGCTCGTGCGATATCAACAGGTAATCTACGGCCATATCCTCCGGCTTCATGGGCGCAGGAGACAGCCTTTTAAATCCCAGTCCGTTCTCCGGAAACATCCGTTCCACGCAGTCGGACAGATAGGGGTCTATGACGATGGTCTTAGCGTCGCTCGTCTTTATCAGAAATCCCGCCTGGCCAAGCCAGAAAAGCTCCAAAGTCCCCGCTTCGGGGCTGGCGTTGGCTACCCGCTCAACAAAATTCATCACTGCGCCTTCTTTCGTGTTAATTTTTTCGCTAACGCGCCGATACTTTACAATAATTATATATCATACAAAGAGTATAAGTCAAGTGCGGGGTACAATATGGATAAGCGCGTCACCATTTACGACATCGCCAAACGCCTGGGCATCTCGACCGCTACGGTCAACAGGGCCTTGACGGGAAAACCAAAGGTAAACGAAGACACGAGGGCGCTCGTGGTCAAAACCGCCCAGCAGATGGGGTTTCGCCCCAATTCGCTCGCGCGCGCCATAGCCCGGCGCCAGATGCGTCTGGCGGTGGTGGCCTTTACGAGCTTTCCCGAGTTTCACGGCGAATATATCGCGGGTTGCAAACAGGCCGGCGAGGAGCTTCGCGACTATAACGTACAAATCGACTATTTCAGCTACGACGGCGGCGCTTCAAACACCCCCGAAAGCGATGTCTTTCTTAACGACACGCTTATGAACATCGCGAATTCGGGATACGACGGGGCGCTCGTCTGCGCGAGATTTACGGCGGCTTTCAACGTTTTGAGGGAAAAGGGCGTGGCGGTCGCGACGGCGATTAACGACATCGACGTCGAGTATCGCAGATTCTGCGTGAGGTACAACGGATTCGTCGCCGGGCGCATGGCGGCGGAACTCATATGGAGGCTCGCACGGCGCGAAAGGCCCGTCGCCATAGCCTCCTGCGACATGACCAGAAACGGCATCCACTCCGAGATAGTGGAAGGCTTCAAAAGCCAGCTTCAATACACGCCGCTTGATCTCAAAAGCGTGTATTACCACTACGACGACGACGAGCAGGCTTACGCGAAAACCAACAGGCTCATCGACGAAATAGACGACATCGCGGCGATATACGTCAATTCGTTTTGTTCGACCGGCGTAATACGCGCCATCGTCGAGCGCAGGCGCAACGACATAGTCCTCGTCACCTCGGATATTTCACGCTCCCTGAGGGAGAATCTCGCTTCGGGGGTCGTATCGGCATCCATTTTCCAAAACCAGCGCCTGCAGGGAGAGATGGGGCTTAAGCTGTTGTACAGGTCGATCGCCGACGGCGAAAATGTCGAGGACAGGATACTCATAAAGCCCGAGATAATTCTCGCGAGCAATATGGATCTGTATTGATACTTCAATCGTTTTCGCGTAAAAGCGGTTTTTTTGCGGGGTAATATGGGGGCGCGTCTTTGCGCGATTGACTTATCGCGCGCCGATATAATGGCGTCATCTTTAATTATAGGCCATTTTTTGGGCGTTTTGTGATAATTCGCTTGCATTGGCGCGCCCAAAATAGTATACTTAGGCAGAGCGGACTACACAGCTCTTTCTAGGGAGGTTGTTGCAATGGATTGTAAGTTCAGGACCGATCTTGGCACGGTGACCGTCAACGAGGATATATTGCTCAAGGTGGCGGGCTATTCGGCGCTTGAGTGCTATGGTATCGTCGGCATGGCGTCAAAGCGCACGACTGACGGTATCGTTCAGATGCTCGGCCTCGAAAACCTGGGTCGGGGTGTGCGCATACGCGCCGAGGAGGATCGCGTAGACGTCGATCTGTATATAATTGTCGAATACGGCATCTCCATCAGCGCTGTGGCCGACTCCATAATCAATACCGTAAAGTATAGGATCGAGCATCTGACCGGAATAAGCGTAGGCAAGGTCAATGTATCGGTAGAGGACATCCGGGTTTAGCATACGGATGCGGGAGGTATGTACTTTGGCAGCTAAAACAATAGACGCATCGATGCTAAGAGACATGTATCTCACCGGCGCGGCTCTGATAGAAAGAGACCGCGCCGGCATCGACGCGTTAAACGTATTCCCCGTCCCCGACGGCGACACGGGAACAAATATGTCGCAAACGATCAACACGGCGGTAAGAGACCTGTCCGGCAAGACGTTCATGCGGGTCTGCGAGGTCGCCGACCGCGCCGCCAAGGGCGCTCTCAAGGGAGCGCGCGGAAACAGCGGCGTCATTTTAAGCCAGATACTTCGAGGCTTTTCAAAAGCCATGAGCGATCAGGAGGAATTGACGGCGCAATTGTTCGTAAAAGCCCTGCGCATGGGCGCGGACACCGCTTACAAGGCGGTTATAAAGCCCAAGGAGGGCACTATACTCACCGTCGCGCGAATGATCGCGGAAGCCTGCGAAAATCCGCGCAACAAGACCGACGACTGCCTGGAACTCATGAACCTGATAGTCAGGGTCGGAAACGACGTGCTCAAAAAGACGCCCGATATGCTCCCGGTTCTCAAGCAGGCCGGCGTCGTGGATTCGGGCGGCAAGGGCCTCATGACGATGTTCGCGGGCTTTTTATCCGCGCTCAAGGGCGAGAGCATCGACCAGATCGTAGATGAGGCGCAGGAAAAACCCGCCGAATTCGTAGACGACCACTCTACGCTCGAAAGCATAACCTTCGCCTATTGCACCGAGTTCATAATCACCCGTCTCAACAGGGGCGTCGGCGAAAACGACGTGTCCGTTCTCAGGCGAATGCTCGAGAAGATAGGCGATTGCGTGCTCGTCATAGGCGACGACGACGTGATAAAGGTTCACGTCCACACCAACAATCCCGGCAAGGCCCTTCAACTTGCCGTGAGCCTCGGCGAGTTGAGCGCGATTAAAATCGAGAACATGCTCGAACAGTTCCGCGAGAATCAGGCCAGACGCGAAAGCCTGAAAGCGGACGAACTCAAGGAATTCGGCATCGTCGCCGTCGCCCTCGGGGACGGTCTGGTCGGCATATTCAAGGATCTTATGGTCGATAAGGTCGTAGACGGTGGACAGACGATGAACCCGTCAATAGACGATCTGTATCAGGCTATAGAGCAGGTTCCGGCAAGGCAGGTATTCGTTTTGCCCAACAACACCAATATAATACTGGCCGCTCAGCAGGCGGCGGAATTGACCGAGAAGAAGGTCTACGTGCTTCCCACCAAGTCCGTCCCTATGGGAATAGCGGCGGCCATAGCCTTCATGCCGGAACTGTCCGGCGAGGAAAACGCCCAGCGCATGGAACAGGCGTCTCAAAGCGTCCACACGGCCTCCATAACCTACGCCGTCAGGGACACGACCTTCGACGAGCGCGAGATACATCAGGGGGACATAATGGCGCTGGTCGATAACAAGATTTCCCTTCTTGGTCACGACGTCGATGAAGTAGCCGTTTCGGTTCTCGAAACGATGATAGACGACGATACCGAGGTGATAACCATTTACTACGGTCAGGACGTGACCGGCGAGCAAGCCTCGAAGCTGGAAGGCGAAATATCCGCGAAATACCCGCTGTGCGACGTTTCACTTCACGAAGGAGGCCAGCCTCTTCACTATTACCTTATAGCGGTGGAGTAAATGGACGTTGAACTGGGCAAAATAAGGGGCATAGGCCCCGCGAGACTCGATACGCTGCGGACGGTTGGTATAACTACCGTCCGCCAGCTTTTGTCGCGCCTTCCCGTCGAATACATCGATACAAAGACCATCTATCCCATAAGGCAGTTGCGCGAGGGCGTCCCCGCCGCGATAGAGGTTCGGATAATCGCGCTGTCTCAAAACCGGTTCGGCTCGCTGCTTTCGACGCGCGCCCGCGTTATGGACGAAAGCGGCAAACTGATGGTCATATGGTATAATCAGCCGTGGCTCGCCAACCAGCTTCGCGTAAACGACACCATAACGCTCTACGGGAAGCTCGAGGTAAAATCCTCCGCCCGGCAGATGATATGCCCGCGAATAATCGACAGGCGGGGGCTTCTTCCGGTATACAAGACGCTCAGGGGCATACCGTCAAAGACTTATTCCGCCCTCGTCGAAAGGGCCTTGTCGTACAGCGAGGGGCAATGGCCGGACGAGCTTCCCCAATCCATAAAAACGCGCTACGCCCTTTGCGAATGGAATTTCGCGATGCGCTCGGCGCACATGCCCCAAAGCCGCGAAGCCCTCGAAGCCGCGCGTCGGCGGCTCGCGTTTGAGGAACTGCTTCTTTATCAGGTCGCGCTGTGGCTCCTTCGCTCGGGGCACGGCGCGGGAGTCAGGCTCGAATACTGCGACGACGGCGAATACTGGGCGCGCCTTACTTATAAGCCGACTTCGGCGCAAAGGCGGGTCGTCGCGGAAATAGCCGCGGATCTTAAAAGCGAGCGCGCCATGGCGCGCCTCGTTCAGGGCGACGTGGGCTGCGGAAAGACCGCCGTGGCGTTCGCTTCGATATACCTTTGCTTCAAATCGGGCTTTCAAAGCGCTATGATGGCTCCCACGGAGGTGCTGGCGAGACAGCATTACGAAAACGCCGTAAGGACGCTGGAACCTCTCGGCGCGTCGGTGGGGCTTTTGACGGGAAGCATGTCCGCGAAGGAAAAGGCTCTGGCACACAACAGCATCGCCGACGGAAGCTGGAACGTCATAATAGGCACTCACGCGCTTATTTCGGAATCGGTATCCTACCATAAACTGGGTCTTGTGATAACCGACGAGCAGCACCGCTTTGGCGTCCGCCAAAGGACGGCGCTTTCCAAAAAGGGTGAGGACGTAAACGTGCTCGTCATGTCCGCGACGCCGATACCCAGGACGCTTTCCCTGATACTCTACGGCGACCTCGACATATCGATAATCGACGAACTTCCGCCCGGACGAAAGCCGGTCAAGACGCGCATAGTCCCGGAGGAAAAGCGAAACGCTATGTACGGCTTTATAAAAAACGAGGTAAAAAAAGGCCGTCAGGCGTACATAATATGTCCGCTCATAGAAGAGAGCGAGGCCATAGACTCAAAGGCGGCGTCGGAGCTTTACGAAGAACTCGCGTCGGGATCTTTGAAAGACGTTCGACTGGCGCTCGCGCACGGCAGGATGAAAAGCGACGAATTGAAACAGGTTTTAGAGGATTTCAGATTGGGAAGTATTGACGTACTCGTTTCGACGACCGTCGTCGAGGTGGGCGTAGACGTTCCAAACGCGAGCGTAATGGTCGTTGAGGGCGCGGACCTCTTTGGCCTCGCTCAACTTCACCAGTTGCGCGGGCGGGTCGGGCGCGGAAGCGACGAGTCGTGGTGCTTTCTTATGGCGGAGTCGAACGAGCGGCTCGATCTGTTGTCCAAGGTCTCGGACGGCTTTATAATAGCGCAAAAGGACATGGAATACAGGGGCGCGGGAGAGATGTTCGGCCTGCGGCAATCGGGCCTCGCGACCGCGGGCGCGGGCTTTATCTCGACGGACGCCCAGCTTTTAAAACAGACTCACGACGAGGCCAGGCGTCTTTTGAAAAATCCCGACTCCGACGACGCGGCGCGCGTGATAAATCTTGCCAGATCGCTCTATCTCGACAGGCTCGACGCGATTTCGATGAATTAACTACCAGACTATTTTCTATCCCCGTGGTCAAAATAGACCACGATGGGAGGTGAAATCAATGAGCAACAGCGGCAGCAAGAACAGAGTCAACGTGCCCGAAGCCAAATCAGCGCTCGACAAGATGAAGTTCGAGGTAGCGCAGGAACTTGGCATCAATCTCAAGCAGGGTTACAACGGCGACCTTTCCTCTCGCGACAACGGCTACGTCGGAGGCTATATGGTTCGCAAGATGATCGAGGATTATGAAAAAAGCCACAAGCAGTCCTAACAGTTATAAATAATCTTTGAAAAGGAGTGTCGCAAAATGGCATCCAACAGCAATAGCAGCAACACCATCAACGTCCCCGAGGCGCGTCAGGCGCTTTACAACATGAAGCACGAGGTCGCCAATGAACTCGGCATCGATCTCAAGAAGGGCTATAACGGAGACCTCACCAGCCGCGACGCCGGTTCTATTGGCGGCACCATGGTCAAGAAAATGATCGAGGCTCAGGAAAAGTCGATGAGCAACCAGTAATCGCCCGGTTTAAGACCAAAATACCGCTTAAACCAGCGCGGTTCCCGCATCACGCGACAGATTTTGTAAAAAGCGCGTGGTAAACGGGGGGATGGGATTATCGCCCTTCCCCCCGATTTCAATTCCATGCGGTGACCGGAAACAACCGGAAATAAGGATTTTACGAAAAATGTACGGTGCGAGTCATTGACAAACCGCGCAAAAAGTGCTAATATTAATAACTGTCGGTTGACGGTAATTTATTCATTCACCGTCGTCGAGTGAGTATTTGCCAATATAGCTCAGCAGGTAGAGCAGCGGTTTCGTAAACCGCAGGTCAAGGGTTCGAGTCCCTTTATTGGCTCCACGAGGTGTAGCGCAGTTTGGTAGCGCGTTTGGTTCGGGACCAAAAGGTCGCAGGTTCAAATCCTGTCACCTCGACCAGGGAAAAGCCCTTGAAATAAGCGTTTCAAGGGCTATTTCACGTTCTTCATCGGTTAAGTCTTTTGATACGTCCCACAGTTCATCACATGAAAGGTCAAGCTCGTCGTTCCACGATACGCCGTAGCCGCCTTTATCCACGCGCACCTGTTCGAACATTCCCTCGACGTTCAAGAGCGCCTCGAAGGGCTTCCACCTTGCCGCGAGAGGCTTAACGTCATAGCGCTTCACCGCGCCGTTTTGAAACCATACGACCAATTCCATATCCGGTAAAGCCTTTACACTCCGTACACGATGGAACATGCCGACACCTCCTAAGCCAATGGGGGAAGATTCTTGAACTCCTGCGTTTCCCATATTTTCAACAGTTCCTGTCTGTGAAGCAAAATCCACTCCTTAACCATGCCTAAAGCGCGAGACGGTAAATCTCCTTCCATCATCTCAAGCGTTTGTATGTTTACGGCTCCCATGTATTCACCGTAAAAAGCGTGTATATGAGGCGGGTTGTGCTCCCGTTGCTGGAAATACATCTTGATGATTACGCCGTAAAACCTTGCCAATACAGGCATCGCTATCCCTCCATTCCGTCACCGTTTCGCTTCCATTCGTACTCCGTAAGCCCGGCAACGCCCCTTAAAAGCCCGTTCACCATCCCGTTGACAGATTCCCCGCGCTTCTTCGCGGCGGCCTCTACGGTGGCTTTGCGGCCTTTGGGGACGCGGACGAGAAAACTATCATAGTTGTTTCTGACATATTTATCTACAGCTTTCATTGTTGCTTTGGTGTATGCCATATAATCACACCTCCTCTATTATACCCATTATAACACATTTAGGCACCGATATCAATATACGCAATTCACAATATATTGATATCAATAGTTGTTGATTCAGTCAAAAGACATATTGATATCAATATGCTATAATATTGTTGTTGAAAGGGAAACCAACAAATCAAGCGGGAGGTAATGAAAGATGGTTTGCGTAGGGGCAATGTCGTCACGAAACATTGATCGAATAGCCTGACAATGCCG
>JAUNBY010000060.1 GCA_030526935.1 Clostridia bacterium | reverse complement strand
ACTCGCGTTGACATCCCGGAATTTTGCGCGGCCTGATTTAAATGACAATCTCCTCTGTTTCTCTGTATGCGCCGAGATGAAGTATACCCGACGGTTGCGCTTATTTGGATGGCAATGCCGCGTTTATATTGGCGCTGCGCTTTAAATACTTGAAAAACACTTTTTTATATTTACAATACTATGATAAACGCTCCGTGCGCGTTAAAATAATGACAAACAAAAAACAGGAGGGATTCACTTGAAGAGGAACGCAACTTTATTACTGACGATTATCATCGCATTGGCTTTCACCCTGTCGGGAGCGGCGTCGGCGGAAGCCGCGACGGACGGACAGGCGGACGTGGTCATCATCGGAGCGGGCGGCGCGGGAATGGCGGCGGCCATACAGGCCGCAGACGCGGGGGCGAGCGTAATACTTCTCGAAAAGATGGACTACGCGGGAGGCAACTTCATCCGCTCCGAAGGCGGAATGAACGCGGCGGGTACGGTGTTTCAGAAAGCTTTGGGCATAGAGGATACGCCGCAGGCCATGGTGGATGATACGATGAAGGGCGGCAAGAATATCAGCGACATCGAGCTTGTCAACTTCATGGCGCAAAACAGCTCCGATACGATAGACTGGCTTACGGGCCTTGGCATGGATATGTCAGAACCGGCGCAGGGCGCGGGCGCGAGCTATCCGCGAATGCACCGCTCAGCCGGAGGCGCGAAGATCGGCGGGGTGCTCGTACCCGTCTTAATGGAAAATCTTGAAAAGCGCGGCATAACCATACTCTACGGCACGAAGGCCGTATCGCTGATAAAAGACGGCGCGGCGATTACCGGCGTCATAGCGCAGGATAAGACCGGCGATGAACTGACATTCAAGGGTAATTCAATCATAATCGCCACGGGAGGATTCGGCGCGAGCGAGGAACAGTTTGCCAAATATCGCCCCGACCTGGCGGGATTCAGCACAACCAACCATCCCGGAGCGACCGGCGACGGAATCGTGATGGCACAGGATGTCGGCGCGGCGGTCGTTGATATGGAGCAGATACAGACAAACCCCACCGTTGAACCGACCACACGCATAGTTCTCTCGGAGACCGTCAGGGGCAACGGCGCGATAATGGTAAATGTCGAAGGCAATCGCTTTATCGCGGAGATGCTCACGCGAGACGTGCTCTCAGCCGCCATACTCGAGCAGCCGGAGAAGTACGCGTGGCTTATATTCGATCAGCGTGTAATGGACAGCATGGCCGCTTTGCAGCAGGATGACAGGATGGGCATAGTTTCGCGCGGCGAGACCCCCGAAGCGCTGGCCGAAGCCATTTCAGTACCCGGCGAGGCGCTCAGGGCATCAATAGAGGGCTGGAACGCGGCGGTAGCCGGTAACAGCGATCCCCTTGGACGCGAGACAGGCATGATGGATCTTTCTACAGGGCCGTGGTACGCGATAAAAGTCAGCCCCGCCGTACACTACACTATGGGCGGCATAAAGATCGACACGCAAACTCAGGTCATATCGACCGAAGGCGAGATAATCCCCGGACTTTACGCGGCTGGAGAGACCACCGGCGGCGTACACGGCGCCAATCGCTTAGGCGGGAACGCCGTCGCGGACGCCATGGTATTTGGCAAGCGCGCGGGTGAGGTCGCGTCGGAATACGCGCTGCAACTGGGACATATGGAACTGGTCGTGCCGGACGGCGGCGAAATTTCACCATTGGCTGAAGGCAATTACACCGACGGCGAGTACATTGCGACCGCTCCCGGGCGAAACGGGGCAATCGAATTGCGGATTGTGGTCTACGGCGGAAACATAACGCAAATCGAAGTGCTGTCTCACTCGGAAACGCAGGCCATATTCCAGGCGGTCGAAAGGGATCTCATACCCGGCGTTATCGCCTCGCAGTCTACCGACGTTGATATCATATCGGGCGCAACGATGTCCTCTGACGCGGTGCTCGCGGCGATCGACAGCGTGTTGAGTTAGTTGGCGGGGGCGGGTAAAATGCTCGTCTAATGATACCTTCCCGTTAAGAACATACTACGTTGAAAGACGAGGAAATACCGAGGAAATACCTTTCGCCACAAATCTCTCCGGAAAGTTGCTTTCCGGGGAAATTTGTGTATAATGGAAAGGGGTGATAGATATGGGCGAAAAAAAGCGGTGGAAGCCGGGGCTTGCGCAAAAAATCGCAGCGCTCGTCATAGCGCTGATTGTAGCGTCGGTGAGCGTATCGGTGTGGGTATCGGGGCAGTGGTACATCGACAGGATGTATGAAAACATCGAACAAAACGCTCTTAACGTGGTGAAGATAACCGCGAAATCACCCATCATAATATCGGCGCTTGAGCGGGAGCGCGATGACGGGTCGGTACAGCTTTTCGTTGAGGAAATACAAGACCAGCTGGAACAGGTCGACATTATGGTCGTAGCCGACAATGACGGCCTGCGCTACGGACACACAAAAGCCGACCGGGTGGGGCTTATGTTTTCCGCCGAGGATCACCACGACTCGCTTGACATGGGGACTACCTACGTATCAATAGGACCCGGAACGCTGGGCGAATCCCTGCGGGCGTTCACTCCGGTTTTGTCAAACGCCGGAGACATATTGGGATTCGTAATGGCGGGAACGCTTCTCGACTCGATAGAACAGGCAAAGGCGCATATCGCCGGCATGATAGCGCTTTTTATACTGCTTGGAGGGGGCGTAGGAACCGCGGGGGCGATTCTTATGGCTCGGTATATAAAAAGGAGCCTGCTAGGTTACGAGCCCGAGGGCATAGCCAGGCTTTATCTCGAAAACAGAAGCATTCTGTCGGCGATACACGAAGGCGTGATCGCCATAAATCAGCAGGGAGATATAACGCTTATAAACGACGCCGCAAGGCGCTGCCTTAACATATCTGACGCGCGCGAGGGACAGCCTCTCAAGGAAGTATTCCCGTTGTCGCGCCTTGACGAGGTGTTGAAAAGCGGCGAGGCCATGCTGGATGTCCCCTATGCGCTTGGCGATGTGATAGCGGTGTCCAACAATGTTCCCATAGTGTCGTCGGACGGTTCAATAATGGGAGGGGTATGCACCTTCAGAGACCAGACAGAGGTGAACAGGCTTGCGCAGCAGGTTACCGGAGTGCAGAAAATCGTAGATGCGCTCAGGGCTTCCACGCATGAGTTTAAAAACAAGCTTCATGTCATATTGGGCCTTATGGAGACCGGACGCGTCGATCAGGCAAAGGCCTACATAGGATCTACCAGCGACGCTATGCAGATATGCGTTACGCAGACGCTCAACCACGTATTCGAGCCGACCATTTCCGCGCTTCTCATAGGCAAGAGCCAGCGCGCGCGCGAACTTGATATTGAGTGGATTCTTCGGGACGAAACGAATTTTTCCAATCTTCGGGAATTCGATGCCAATTCGCTCGTCGTCATAACCGGAAATCTCATCGACAACGCCATGGAAGCGCTCGACAGCTTTGACGGGGAGCATAAAAAAATCGAGATTTATATAAACGACGAGGACGGCCCTATGACGCTGACGGTCTCGGACAACGGGCCGGGCATAGCCGACGCGGGACGTATATTTCAAAAAGGCTATACCACAAAGACGGGCAGCAGGGGGTACGGGCTGTTCCTCGTAAAAGAGCAGGTGGATAAATACGCCGGGAACATCGCGGTTGTCACCGAACCTGGCGAAGGAACCCGCTTTGAGGTTCATATGGACAGGGCGCGCATCGACAGGGAGGGAACGCCGCGATGATAAGGGTGATGATCGTAGAGGACGACCCGATGGTAATGAGCATAAACTCGGAATATGTTTCGAGGGTGGAAGGGTTTTCAGTCGTCGCGTCGGCTGAAAGCGGGCTGAAAGCTCTGGAGGCAATGAAGTCTTTAAAGCGCGTTGACTTAATCATTTTAGACGTATATATGCCGCGAATGAACGGTTTGGACTTTTTGGAAGTACTCAGGCGCGAATACGACAGCGTTGACGTCATTTTCGTCACCGCCGCAAAGGAACGCAAGATCATACAGCGAGGGCTGGAACTTGGCGCGGTGGACTATCTGATAAAGCCGTTTTCATTCGAACGCATAAGAGCGGCGCTGGAAAAATACAGACTGCGCCATGAACTGTTGTCGGGAAATGAGACGATGAGCCAGGAGGAACTGGATAAAATGCTCGGATCCGGCGCTTCTTTATCTGACCGGCTGCCCAAGGGCGTCAGCCGTCACACGCTTGACAGGGTGCGCGAAGCCGTCGCCAATCAGCGTGAAAAAGCTCTGGATCTGCGCGAAATCACGAATATGCTGAATGTGTCGATGGTCACGCTGCGTCTATACCTGGATTATCTGACGGAACAGGGCGAGTTGATACGCGAAATTCGATACGGCAATGTCGGGCGTCCAACCTACGTCTATAAGAAAGCCATACGCGAGCCTTTCAAAAGCGTCCCTTAACGCAACTTGCCTCATAGCGCGGTCTATACAAATATCGCCTGCACGAGAAGCATATAAATCGCTACGCCGGCGAAAATCGACAGGAGCATATTTCTCTTATACAGATGAACGGCTACGACCGCGGCCGTCGCTATGAGCCTCGCAAGAGTAGTAGAAAACGACACGGCGGATGTGTCCTTAAAACAGTACACCGTCAGCATCGCGAAAACCGCCAGCGGGAGCGCGCGCCCGAGATATACGATATACCTTGGCGTGGGCCTTTTAGACGAGAAGGCGACAAATGGCAAAAAGCGGCACAGCATGGTGCCGAGCGAACATATGGCGATCGTTATTATGCGCTGCATTACGCTCATCATACACCAACCCTTTCAATTGGTCCGCGCAGAAATGTCAGCGAGACCAATATTGCTATCATGGACGGAACGAGAAAGTTGTCAGCTCCGAAAATCATCAGGCACGCTATGGAGGCCGCGAACCCAATATATGCGCTGGCGCGGTTCTTTTCCTTAAGCCATTGTTCCAGGAATATTACAATAAACATCGCGGTCAGCACAAAGTCGAGACCCGTAGTGTCGAATACCAGCACGGAACCCAGTATGCCGCCCATGGTCGCACCCGATACCCAGTAAAAGTGATCCAGAATAGTCACCCAGAAATAAAACCATCCCCTGTCGATATCGGGAGGTATGTCAGCGGAGCAGTTTATCGAAAACGTCTCGTCGCACATGCCGAATATGAGATAGGGCTTTTTAAGTCCCGTATCCTTATATTTTTCAAGCATCGCAATCGAATAAAACAAGTGCCGCGCCTGTATCATGACGGTAACCGCGAAAGCCTGAATCGGATTGAATGGCTGCGTAAGCAGGCTAACCGCTACGAATTCCAGCGAACCGCCGAGTATCACTATGCTCATAATCATGGGATATATGAAGCTGAAACCTGAGGCATGCATATACATGCCGTATGTAAGTCCTATAAACCAGAATCCCGCCAGTATCGGTATAGTCTTTGGAAACGCCGCCCTGAGCGCCGCGACGACCCGCCCGTCCTTCTTCATCCGTATGTCTCCTTTGGAATCGATTCAGATGATTATACATATGCACTGTTTATTTGAACGACCGTAAGGGTTATTAGTCGGTTAACGAACGATTTTTCCGGCTGGCGCATAGCCTGTAGCGAATAAAGCATTGGAGGGATTTGCATGGATGATTCAATAGTCGTCGCGTGTCCGAGGGGAGATACCCTTTATATTTGGAAGCAGGGCGATACCTTAGAATCTGTCGCAAAGGCTTACGCGGTTGACGAAGACGCGGTATCACCCGTTAAGGAAAGCGTATCGCTCGAGGACATTCAGCCCGGCGACGCCGTTTGTATAACTACGAGGCGCATTCGTCCGTCGCAGAACCCGGATTCGCCGTCGGGCGATGATGAAAACCCATCGGAAAACAGGCCGTCGGGCGACGAATCTTCCGACGTCAATGGCGACATGCCCCGAGGCAACGGCAATCATCCCGCCTGCGATATCGACGGATGCGCGGAAGCGCCGTGCGTTGGGCGGGGATGCGCGGCGACGGACTTTGAATGCCCCGACGGGTATCGCGCGGGGACGGTCAGACTGGGAGATACTTACGCAACCATCCTTAAGCGCTATAACATATCCTACGACGCCTTCAGATTGGCAAACCCGACGCTCAACATCAACCGCCTGATGCCGGGACAGCGCTTTTGCGTTGCGCCAGGCGGCGAGCGCGGACTTTGCGTGGACGGATTGAGCAGTTACATAATATCGGTTTCCGGCGGTATAGACGCCGTAGCGTCGCAGCTCAATACAGCCGCCGCACGATTACTGAGCAATAACCCTACGCTCGCTCCGACGGATTTTATACCGGGAAGGGTAATCTGCACAGGTTGATAGAAACCTAAAATGAGCCGCGCGAAATGCCGCGCGGCCTGTTTGACGTATCCGCGCCGCCAGCGCGATAGGTCAAATCAAATTGTATTTCAGTTTTAAATACCCAATCATATTGTCGTTCTCGGTGACGGACACGCTTTTGGCGTTTGACAGTTCAAAAAACGCGCACAATATCGCCGTTCCAAATGGTATTATATCTGCCCGGTTTTTTTTCATCCCCGGCAACGCCGCGCGCCGTTCGACGCTCATACCATAAAGCTTCTCAAGCCAGTCCCAGGCCTCGTCGCGTGAAAGCGCGTATCCGCAAACCCGCTCTGGCGAATACGCCGTAAGCTCTAAGGACAGCGCAGCGAGAGTCGTTATAGTCCCGCCGACGCCCGTCCATTCCGGGTTTTCCTCCGGCGACACTGTCTGCCATGCGCGGGCGAGCATATCTCTGGCGCGCTCGACAGTTTCGCGAAGTTCGCGCGAGGCGAAGCTCTCGTACAGGCGCACCGCTCCCACTGGCGCGGAAGCGCGATACTTTACGGCGCCATTTTCGCCTATGATCAATTCGGTGGAACCGCCGCCTATGTCGATTATTCCGCATTTTCCGCCTTTAGAAGCGCCAATATATGCCATAAGCGCCTCATCCTCACCGGAAAGCACTTCGATTTCAACGCCCATACTACGGGCTTGCTCTACTATGATGGAACTGTTGACGCCTTCGCGCATCGCGCATGTCCCGAAGCCGTGTATGACTTCGGCGCCATTTCTCCGGGCGTCGGCTATAAGCCGCTTAACGGCGTTGACGGTTCTTTCGATGGATTCGGGAGCAAGCACTCCCTGTGATATTCCTGACAGCAACCTGCAGGTTATAAGGTCGCTATATAGCGGCGTCGCTTTGCCGTCTTTTATATCGCACACGAGAAGGCGGACGGAATTTGAACCTATATCGATGACTCCCGTTATGCCTTCATGCCGTCTTTCATCGTGGGCATCACTCGGAAACGCCTCTTGTGACAAAACGTATTTCCCCCTCTTTGAGCATTCCCAGCTCGCTGCGCGCGTAGCGTTCAATATATTCCTCCGTTTGAGAGAAATCTATGCGTTCAAGTAGAACTTCGTTCTGCTCGAGCATTTCAATCCTCTGGGCTTCCAGAGAAGCGATCTGGCGGTATTGACCGCTCATGGTATTTCCCTGTATCACAAAGATAATGCCGAACACCAACAAGGTTACTATAATGACGTATACCCAAAAACGCGGTTTGACATTGACCCTCGTGCGCATAACGACACCTCACAAATCGTATAGTTCGCAGTATACAAACATATCTTGGATTATTTCGACGCATGGCGTCGTTTTTCCTGCCTGAAAGGAGAAATCGACCATAATTTTTTAAAGACCCTTTTTAACCCGCCGGGGACAAGGCCAAGCGTTACCCTCTCAAGCGCGAATCCAATACCGGCGCCCGCGAACGCGTAAAGCCTCATGTCTCCAAAGCAGGCCGCAATAAGTCCGGCCATAACTATAAGCCATATGCCAAGGGCCGCCAATATATCACAAACGCAATTTAAAACCGGCCCTGAACGCATAATCCGTCTGGCAAGCGAAATGACGCCATACCATACGCCCGCCAGAAAGCCCGCCGGTATCATCGCCAAAAAGACCATCCACTGGCCGGAGGTATAGTAAAGCACTCTATTTAAAAAGCCGCGATATCCCCGAGCCTTTAGCGGGGCGACTGCGGTCATCGTATTCTATCGCCGTTATTCTGCCGTCGATTATGAGACTGCCGTCGTCAAGGCTCAATTTTGTGACGTTAAGCGAGGTTCCGGCGATAGTCATGGCTCCGCAGACCGTATTCAAAACTATCATCTCCTCGTTGAAGCTGTCAACGTCGTCGATGCCCGTTATAGTCACCCGGGTGCGATCCGTTATGGTAACGCCGTGCGGCCTCGTGGGCTGCTGTATGGCCTGATTCATAATAAACCTCCCGATCGATAGACTCTGTCTGTCAAGTCTATTCAATCGGAAGAAGGATAATTCGCCGATTCCCGCTGTTATTATCCATCATACCGCCACGGTCACATCGCGCTGCGAACTTGTCGCGCGGTATGGTTTTATGGGACGTTTTCCGCCATTTTCAGCAAGCGCCGCCCTGTGTCATATCCGGGAGCGCAATGCGCTTGAAGTGGCGGGATAGTTTTAAGTCATGGTATGACATGTTATTGAAATAATATCACGCGTCGTTGGAACTTTGCGAACGATTTGACTCCTTTGGAAGCGCGTATTTGCCCGAGTCCTTTTGAAACTCAATGGCAAAGTCGGACATGGAACTTGTGCGCTGTATGTAGGCGTGGGCGTTGTACTCGCCCTCGCTCAATTCGATCACGCAAACCGCGAGATTGGAGCAGTGGTCGGCCACGCGCTCGAGGTTTGTGAGAAGGTCGCCGAAGACGAATCCCGTCTCGACGGTACACGTTCCCGCCAATAGCCTGTGTACGTGTCTTAGCTTCAATTCGTCTATCAGTTCGTCCACGACCTCCTCCAGAGGCTCCACGCGCCGGGCGAGGGCTATATCGTCGCGGTTGTAGGCGTCGGCAGCCATGTCGAGTATGTCCCTGACCGCGAGGTACAAAACCTTCAATTCTTCCTTCGCCTCGTCGGTGAAGACTATGCCCTTGTCGTGTATCTCCCTGGCGGTTTCCATAAGGTTGACCGCGTGGTCGCTTATGCGCTCGAAGTCGCCAATGCCGTGCAGTATCTTTGTGACGTCGCGTCCCTCGCTGGCGGAGAGGCTCAGGTGGTTGAGCTTCAGGGCGAATGAACCGAGCTTGTCCTCGTATTCGTCCGCCGCGTCCTCCATTTTTTCTACATTGTCGGCTACGGATGAATCGTAATTCTCCATGAGCCCTATGGCGTCCACGACCGAGTTATGAGCGAGGCTCGACATCTCGGCCATAAGCTCGCGACAGCGGTTGAGCGCGAATGTCGGCGTCGCCAGAAGCCTCTCGTCTATCATAACCTCGTAGGAGTCATCCTTCTTCTCCGGTATCATGCGGATTACGAGCCTTTCGAGCTGTCCCGCGAATGGGAGAAGCATACCGGTTGTCAAAACGTTAAATATGGTATGGATGACCGCTATTCCCAACAGCGACGTCGTAACGTCGAAAAAGGCCATATACGGTCTTATTATCAGGAATATAACCATGAAAAGCAGAGAACCGATTATATTGAACACAAGATGAACCATCGCGGTTCTGCGGGCGTTGACATTAGCCCCGACGCTTCCGAGAAGCGCCGTTACGCAGGTGCCTATATTCTGTCCCATAATTATTGGAAGGGCGATTCCGTTGGTTATGGCGCCCGTAGCCGCGAGCGCCTGCAAGATACCGACGGACGCCGACGAGGACTGTATTACCGCCGTCAAAACCGCGCCCGTGAGAAGTCCGAGCCACGGATTGTCAAACATCAGAAACAGGCTTTGAAACGCCGGATCACCCGCGAGCGGTTTAACAGTGGAGGTCATCATGTCCATGCCGTACATGAGAATCGCGAATCCCGCGAACACCCCTCCGGTGTCGCGGCGGCGCGCGTTTTTGGAAAACATCATCATCGCCACGCCAATTACGGCCAGAACCGGCGTAAACGTCGTCGGCTTCAACAGCGAAATCCAGAAATTGGTCGATTCTATGCCGGCGAGACTCAATATCCAAGAGGTGACGGTCGTACCTACGTTAGCGCCCATGATTACGGGTATGGCCTGAGCAAGCTTCATTATGCCCGAATTGACGAAGCCCACGACCATCACTGTGGTAGTCGATGACGACTGCATGACGGCGGTTATTATAAGTCCCAGAAGCATGGCTCGGGTTTTTCCCCTGGTCATCCTCTCGAGCATGCCGCTTAATCCCGGTCCCGCGGCTTTTTCAAGGCTCAGTCCCATCTGATGCATTCCCAACAGGAACATCGCGATACCGCCAATCAATGATAGTAGCGTAAATACGTCCAATTTCATCGCTCCTCTTGTAATTATCCATATCAATTATACCCCATAAGGCGTTTCGGGACATTCAAATCACGTTAAAATGCATATCAAAGCGCAGTTTTGCCAATAATATAACCATGATAGTATATGCTTTCGCGCTGTTAACGGCGCTTTTTTACGCGATGAACATACCTATAAGCGCGGGAATTATCGTGAAGCGCTCGGGCGAGATATCGCTTGGGATAGGGGCGTTTGATTCCCGGGGAGCGTATGTTCTTACGACGAGCGTGGGAGAATTGGCGGCGAAGGTTGTGAGCGGAAAAAGGGGCGGGCCGCGCCTGCCGCTTAAAAAGCTGTGGCGATTTTTTAGAATAAAGCGCATATCGGTCGAAGTGGCTTTGTCCGACGCCTGTTCGACCGCGCTCGTCGCCGGGGCGATAGGCTGCGCTTTGTCGACTATGCGACCCAGGTCATTCAGCGTACTGCCGCTTTTTAACAGCGACAAGCCGGCGTTCGGCCTTGAATGCATAATTTCAATAGACCTGTGGCATGCTTTTTACGCGGCCATTTTAATGGCGACGGCCGCCGTAAAGGAGAGGATGAAAAGTGGAACATAACTCGCAGATAGACGGAATAATGTCTTCGGCAATGGAATCGCTTCGCGACATGGTGGATGTAAACACGGTAATAGGAGATCCCGTCGTTTCGGCGGACGGCTCGACGATGATACCCGTTTCGAGGGTATGCTTTGGCTTCGTCGCGGGCGGCGGGGATCTGAATAAGCCCAACGCCAAACCCGACGATCAGTCGAACAAACCCTTCGCGGGCGGCGCGGCGGCGGGCGTATCTGTCCAGCCCGTGGGCTTTGTGGTGATGGGCGAAGGACAGGTCAGGGTGATGCCCGCTCAGTACTACGCTCCCGTGGACAGAATAATTGAAATGGCTCCTCAACTCATAGACGATATACGCAGTTGGATAGCCGATTGCAAAAATTCAGGCAAATAAGAAGCAGGACGCGGGGACTACCGAGGGCTGACGCGCGGCGGGAGTTTGAGATACATGGCGTGCGCGAGGAAGAGAGTCGCGCTGCAGGTTATTAAACCGGCAGCGCGCGTCTGTTTTGGAAATATGATCGGTTCGCTCAAAGCCTGGTTTATAGATTAAGCCAGGACATATTCATCTTCATCCTCAACATAATTGTCCCCGAAACATAATCTTGACATCATCATTTAATGTGATATACTTGACGCTATAGCACAAAGGCGAACATTATAATAAAAGCAGAAGATTGCATGGATATCTGTCATGAAGCGGGAGGTGTGCGCGTGTCCGCGGATATATACATGTCTATGGCGCTTGACATGGCAAAAGAGGCGCTTGAAAACGGG
>JAUNBY010000517.1:345-2041 GCA_030526935.1 Clostridia bacterium | reverse complement strand
GGATATATACATGTCTATGGCGCTTGACATGGCAAAAGAGGCGCTTGAAAACGGGGAAGTGCCCGTAGGCTGCGTCGTCGTAAGGGATGGGGAGGTCATTGCCCGCGAACGCAACAGAAGGGCGGAATTAAACGACCCGACGGCTCACGCGGAAATATTGGCTTTGCGCCGCGCGGCGCAGGTCGTCGGCGATTGGCGGCTTGACGGCTGCGATATATATGTCACGCTGGAACCCTGCCCCATGTGCGCCGGAGCCATAGCCATGGCGCGCGCGGGAAGGCTTTTTTTCGGCGCGGACGACGAAAAGTACGGTTGTGCCGGGAGCGTCTACCGCATAACGGAGGATCCCGCGTTCGCGCATTACTGCCCCGCTTACGGCGGAATAATGCGCGATGAGGCGCGCGAACTTCTCGACGGATTCTTCGGCGTTTTGCGAAACCGAGGCGGCCTGTCGTAATTCAGAGGGCGGTTTTATAACGACCGCCCTCCTAATCCTTATCAACCTATTTGCGCTCCAATTCCCATATATGCCTGTCGCGCCTGAACAGCAAACAGGTCGCGACGCCTGAAAACGCGATTACACAAAACAGTAACGCCGCTCCCGAACCCTTGCTCGAACCGAAGACGGCAGATAAAAAACCCTGTTCGCCCGCCATAAACGGCTCGAACACGTCGTCTACCAAATACCCTCCCAGAAAGTATCCGACGGGTATCGTAAAAAACTGTAGCGTGTTCCTGGCGGAGAATACCCGAGCCTGCATTTCAAGGGGAATGCTTCCGCGAAGCAGTACGTCCATATTCGCGTTCATTATCGGTATCACCGTCCACCCGAGTATGGCGCCCACACACCATACAGGGGTTGATCGCCCGAAGGCCAGAAAGAAATTCTCGGTGCTCATCGACAACAGGAGCGTATTGCAGATGACGCGAACGCGGCTTTTCGGTTCCGGCAGAATCGAAGCGATGACGCTACCGGCGATCAGAGCCAATCCTGTCGCCGTATTGACTATGCCAAGAGCCGCCTCTCCCCCACCCTGGCGGGAAAGAAGCATCGCCGGAAAAGCCGCGTTGTATATGGAAGCCGTAAAGTTGATGGCCGCAAGGAACAGAATAATGTCGAGTATCCCTCGATTCCTCAGAAGATACCCAATGGCGTTTCTGGCGGCCTTCAAAACAGTTTCCCGTTTTTCAACGGACTTTACCGCGTCCGGAATTTTTACGAAAAGCAGCAACGACACAAACGCGGTCGCAAAGGTCATCAAATCGAAGGCTATGACCGCCTCGATACCCGCGAGCGCCATAACGGCCGTAGCCGCGGCGGGCGTCAGCATATTAACAACGGACGACGAAAAAGAGCGCATCGCGCTGGTCTTTTGATAGTGCTCTCTGGGCGTAAGAATAGTCGCCGCGACGTCGGATGCCGGTTGCTGTATGGTATTCATAAGCCCGTTAAGGGCGTTGAGACAGTACAGATGCCATATTTCAAGCCTGTTGGCGCGCAAAAGAAGCAAAACCGCCAGCGTACAGGCCGCCGCGAACGAGTCGCAGACGAGCATCGTGACCTTCTTATTCCAGCGGTCGCAAATGGCTCCGGCAAATACGCTCATCGCGACATAAGGCGCATACGAGCACACCGAAAGCATCGCCGTCGTCAAAGCGCTTCCCTGTCGCTGATAAGACCATACGATCAGCGCGA
>JAUNBY010000517.1:0-335 GCA_030526935.1 Clostridia bacterium | reverse complement strand
AAGACTGAGTAAGCCACAATATCAGATAATCGCGCAGTTGAGACAGAATTAATCTAAAATTATTCACAGGACTTCGCTCCTCAAATTCTTTATGAATCAGAAGCGCAAAGCCTCTCCGGAAAAGTTATAAGCCGTGCGTCGCCCTCCCGGTCAGACCTTGCGCACGGCATTGGCAATGGCGAGCAACACGGCTATCCCTCCGTTTTCTGATAAAAGTCCGTAAAACATATGCCGCATTCATATGAATACGGCATATCGTGGTCTGGGTGGAGAGATTTGAACTCTCGGCCTCTTGAACCCCATTCAAGCACGCTACCAAGCTGCGCTACACCCAG
>JAUNBY010000516.1 GCA_030526935.1 Clostridia bacterium | reverse complement strand
AAGTAAACTCGTAAATTCGGTGATGGCGATGCCAAAGATCTGCTTGTGATAAATATGGTCGAGGCGCTTTTGCAAATCGGGAATCTGATCCGCCAATCCTTCAATCAGGCGCCTGGCAATTTCCCGCAGGAATACTCCCGATTTTGTGGCGGGATCGAGAAATGTCGTATCGGGACTATGAAACAGTTCCCGCGGCAGCATATCCAGCATGGCGTTGACCACCGACGGCGGAGTGAACACCTCGTCGTTGGACAGATTCGCGAGACACGACAGTACATCCGGGTTGTACAAACTGGAATAGAGCGTATCATTATCCATACTGGCTTAACCTCCTGTAGTCAGTCGGGGGATACTCGCGCACGGGTTTGGGTATAGGCTTCTTTGTTTCGGGATCAATCTCCCAATTGTCCATTCCGTTGACATTCTCGGGAAAAAACGAAATTTGCGCTTGATAATGAGCCTGGTCTTGATTCTCATTCATAAGCACATCCAGACGAAAGTCCCGACGCTTGACCATATCGCCGACTACGAAGGCCCACTCGCTGAATATTATGGGCGTTGCGTCCGCGGTCAAAAGCGTTAATGCGTCGCCGCAAAGAATATTCCTTTGTAAAATATATCGGGCGGCGTTTCTCGCTTCATCGTTGGCGGCTTTCTTTACGGCCTTCGTGTATTCCTCGTTCCATATGGCATACAGTCTCTGGCGGCATTCGATTACGTTGTCCCGCATGATGTCCACACCGTAGATGCTCATAAGCGCAAGGATTGAGAATCGCTCGTAATCCGGCGCGTGTTTTTTATACCGATCCCTGACAACCGTCAGCTTTCGGCGTAAGATAGCCGCGAGAAAATTTCCATCGCCACAGGCTGGTTCCAGGAATCGGGAGTCTATCCCTCATTCCCCAGCATGCGTTTATCACTCGTACTCATGCACTGGTGTTCCGCGTCCAGAACCAGTTCTCCGTCGCACCACCCTCGTCAAACTGGTGCCACGTCTTCACGCCAAGATGTAGTCGAGCGGCCTTCAATTGCTGTTTGGATATTCCAACGACGGCGGCTTCTTGCGCTTGCCGTTCTTGAGATAACCTCCGACAAAGCCGCCTATATCCTTCGCCCTGTCGCGGTCGGCCTTGGAAAAGGCGGCGTACTCCGCTACCGTCTCGCGGGTGCGCGTGGGTTGCGAGAGCTTGTCGAGAAGTTCTGTTTGGTCGTGTTTTACCTGCATATGGGGTTCCGCCTCTGGATGATGTATTTGGGATAATGGGCAGTAAAAAGTGCAGCCATTACTGACTGCTCTAGCTATATTCTTAAGGGTTATTCGATTTCCATCTGTGATAATATGCGCAACTGATCACGTCTGGCATAAACCACTGCTGTCACATGCACTTTTTCAGCTCTTTCATCGATCCAAAAATATACAATGAAATTCTCTACAATTTTCCTACGAATACCTTCCGTTCGCCACGGTTCCTCTTCGGTCAACGGTACCCGATCCGGCATCGTTCTCAGTTTCCCGATCTCTATTTGCATTGTATCCATAAGCCGATTTGCGGCTTCCGGCGCGAACAACTCATCGGTGATGTACCGCCTGATCTCGCCCAACTGCTCAATCGCTTGCCTTGTAAGTCTGACTTCATATGTGTCTCTCATACGTCAGATCCCTCGCCGTAGATTATCAAAGGCTTCATCAAGCTGTATGGAATCGTCTTCTTTATCCTGTTGCAGACCACGGCTCATCATCGCATCAAAATCGGCTACGCTCATTTGATCGCGTGCCATCGGCTTTACAGGTATCGTCATGGGAAATGGCAAACCATTTCGCATAATAATTTGACGATAGAGTAAATTGATCGCGACTGATACCGGTAGTCCAAGCTGCGAAAGAATGCGCTCCGCCTGCTCCTTAACATCAGGCTCCACACGAGCCATAACGTTTGAACTCTTTATAGCCATTCTGAATCCCACCTTTCTCTTTTATATTATAGCATATTGTATATCGTATTGCAATACATTATTCGCTGCCGCTAAATTGCTTCATTATAT
>JAUNBY010000515.1 GCA_030526935.1 Clostridia bacterium | reverse complement strand
TAGGCGCCTATCTTTACGGGGTAAGCCCGTCGAGCGCCTTCGAACCCGCAAAGCCAGCCGTCGCGTTTCGGGCGAGAGTCGCTCAAGCGCGAATGGTCAAAAAGGGCGAACTTGTGGGATACGACGATTTTCATCCGCTTAAGCGGGATACCCTCGTCGCGACGATTTCCGCGGGTTATGTGGACGGCTATCCTCGAAAGGGCGGCAACGGCTTTGTGGAGATAAACGGATACAGATCG
This sequence comes from Clostridia bacterium, assembly GCA_030526935.1. Taxonomy (GTDB): domain Bacteria; phylum Bacillota; class Clostridia; order Christensenellales; family Aristaeellaceae; genus JAUNBY01. The sequence continues at coordinate 1,811 of JAUNBY010000515.1, read as the reverse complement.
CGGGTACTGGGAATCGCCTGCATGGATCAGATGATGGCGGACGTAACGGACGCGCCTTCAGTCCGCCCCGGAGACGTCGCGACGCTCTTTGGCGGGGGCATAACGCTCGACGAATACGCCGCCTTGCACGACCTCAACCGCAACGAGGCGATTTCGACGATAGGCAGTCGGGTACCCCGGGTATATAAACAACTGTACGATTGAAAGGAAGCGCGCGCATGGAAAAAAGCGCAATATTCGAACGCACCAGGTCGGTCGAACCGTGGATGATAAAGACCCGCCGGGCGCTTCACCAGATACCGGAACTCGGAACGCAGGTGTTCCAGACGCAGGAATTGATAACCGACGAACTCGACGCGATGGGCGTGAGCTATGAAACCTTCGCCACGAGCGTCGTCGCCTTCATAGACAGCGGAAAACCTGGCCCCTGCGCGGGCTTTCGCGCCGAGATGGACGCGCTTCCGCTTGAAGAAGCCGCGAACGTCGCTTTCCGCTCTAAAAACGCAGGCCGTATGCACGCCTGCGGACACGACGCACACATGGCGATAGCCCTTGGGCTTGCCAAAGTGCTGATTGAAAACAGGGATATGTTTTCGGGATGCGTGAAAATCTTCTTCCAGCCCGCCGAGGAAACCGAGGGCGGCGCGGATATGATGATTTCCGAGGGTTGCCTTGAAAACCCGTATGTCGATAAGATATTCGCGCTTCACGTAAATCCCGCGATTCCGGTGGGTATGGTAGAGACGAAGCCAGGCGCCATAAACGCCTCCACCGACGATCTGTTAATAAGAATACACGGTCGCTCCGGTCATGGCGCGCATCCCGAGGGCGGCTTCGACGCAATAGTCTGCGCCGCCTCGGTCATAAGCACCCTTCAGACGATTATATCGCGAAATGTCGCGCCAACGCAGTCCGCCGTCATACATTTTGGAACAATTCAGGGCGGCGTCGCGCCAAATGTCATATGCGACGACGTGACGATCACCGGAACGCTCAGGACTACCGACCAGTCGCTTCGCGGCTATATCATGAAGCGCAGTGCGGGGGTATGTCACGGAGTGTGCTCGGCCATGAACTGCATGGATGACGTCGATATAAAAAGCGATTATCGAGCGGTAATAAATCACGAGGACGAGGCGGAGATGGTTCTCGACGTCGCTCGCGAACTTTTTGGAAAGCACGCGGCGCATACCATGTCGCTGTCCAGCATGGGCGCGGATGACTTCGGATGCTTTATCGAGAACCGCCCCGGAGCCTATTTCAATATCGGCTGCGCCAACCCGCGCCGCATACCCTTCCCCCCGCTTCACAACAGGGGCTTCATGCTCGACGAGGATTGCCTCGGCGTGGGGCTTGCGATGTATCTGGGGCTTCTGAACAGATTGCAGCCGAACGAATAGTACAAAGGAGATAAAGATAATGAAAGTATTCCTGTCAGCCGATATAGAGGGCACCGCGGGCATCGCCCACTGGGAGGAGACCGAGCATGGCAAATTCCTCTACGACCACTTCTCCAGACAGATGACCCGCGAGGTCGCCGCCGCCTGCGAAGGCGCCATCGCCGCCGGAGCCGACGAAATATTGATAAAGGACGCCCACGATTCCGCCCGGAATATCGACCCCGATGCGCTCCCCGAGTGCGCGAGGATTTTCAGAGGTTGGGGGCGCGAGCCGTATTCCATGATGGCGGGGCTTGACAAAAGTTTCGACGGGGTAGTATTCACCGGATACCACTCCGCCGCCGGAACCGACTTCAATCCGCTGTCTCACACAATGAATCAGGGCATACTCGCCATTCGCATAAACGGAGA
>JAUNBY010000059.1 GCA_030526935.1 Clostridia bacterium | reverse complement strand
TCGTCGCCCTTGCCGTAGCGGGACGCCCTGAACGCCACGGACATGTCTATCGATTCGTATGCCACTATGGGCGCTTCCGCGTCGAAAAAGCGGAGGCTGTCATGCCCCGTCCTGCGGGCTATATCCCGCGCGAGTTCGTCGTGTGTCAAAGGCCCCGTAGCTATTATCGCGGGAGAGGTCGGTATTTCGCCAACTACGCGCCTTTCGACCTCTATAAGGGGATTTTGAGAAATGACCCGCGTAATCTCTTTCGCGAACATGCCCCTGTCCACGGCCAGAGCCGCGCCCGCCGGAACCCTGACCTTTTTGGCCGTTTCCACCGTCAGGGAGCCGAGTTTTTCCATCTCCGCCTTCAATAGCCCAGAAGCGTTTGTCAAATGCTCGGCTTTCAGCGAATTGGAGCACACAAGTTCCGCAAAATCGGGGCTTTGGTGCGCCGGGGAATAGCACGCGGGCTTCATCTCGATGAGCTTTACCCTAATCCCGCGCTTCGCAAGCTGCCAGGCGGCCTCGCATCCCGCAAGCCCCGCGCCGACTATCGTTACGGCGTTCAATTGTCAGCCTCCGTATCGACCTGTTTTCTGAAGCGGCACTGTTCGTTTGTGCAAACGTGATAGGTCTCGCCCTTGCGCCCTCTCTTCAGCACCATATTGCCGCCGCATTTTTCGCACTTTTCGTTCACCGGCATCTCCCAGCTTACGAATTTGCAGTCGGGATAGCCTTCGCAGCCGTAGAACTTGCGTCCCTTGCGGCTCATTCGCTCGAGAATCCTCTTTCCGCACTCGGGGCAAGGCACGCCGATTTCTTTTTGTATGGCCACGGTGTTTCGGCACTCGGGGAAATTGGGACAGGCCAGGAATTTGCCGTAGCGCCCCATCTTATAGACCATCATCGCCCCGCACTTTTCGCATTGAACGTCCGAAACCTGATCCTCTATGGACACCTTTTCAATGGTCTTCTCGGCTTCTTCGAGCGTCTGCTTGAACGGGCCGTAAAACTCCGATATCAGCTCGTGCCATTCGCGGGTTCCGGCCTCCACCTCGTCAAGCTGCCTTTCCATGTCGGCGGTGAACGTCTCGTTTACTATATCAGGAAAGTTTTTAAGCATTATGTCATTGACGATAATTCCAAGTTCAGTCGGGAACAATCTCTTTTTCTCGCGCGTTATATATCCGCGATTGAGTATGGTGCTTATGGTAGGCGCGTATGTGGACGGCCGGCCGATGCCCTTTTCCTCAAGCTCTCTTACAAGCGACGCCTCCGTAAATCTCGCGGGCGGCTGTGTAAAGTGCTGCTCGGGATCGATTGATTCGAGGTTCGCGTCCATGCCCTCGGTGAGCTTGGGTATGCTTATATCATCCTCGTCCTGCTGGTCGTCGAGCACTTCCTCGTAAACCGCGGTGAAGCCCGGAAACTTCATCCTCTGTCCGCTGCACCTGAAAACCGTCGTCTCGCCCGCTATGTCGGCTGAAATCGTATCGTAGACGGCGCTTGCCATCTGGCTTGCCACGAAGCGGTTGTAGACGAGCTTGTAAAGCTTATACTGGTCTTTTGAGAGCGAGCTTTTTATATCGTCGGGCCTGTAGGCGAGATTTGTCGGCCTTATGGCCTCGTGAGCGTCCTGAGCGGACTTTTTGGTCTTATAGACGTTTGGCGTCTCGGGCAGGTAATCGGGCGAATAGACGCTCGCGATCATTTCGCGAACCGATTGCAGGGCTTCGTCCGATATGCGCGTGGAGTCGGTCCTTATATACGTCACAAGACCCTGCGTCCCCTCGCCGGATATATCTATGCCCTCGTAGAGCTGCTGGGCGATCTGCATGGTTTTAAGCGCGGTAAAGCCGAGCTTGCGCGAGGCTTCCTGCTGCAAATTTGAGGTTGTGAAAGGCGCGGCGGGATGCTTTTTCTTTTCGCCAAGTCGCACCTGGGCGACCTTATAGCTCTCCGACTGAATCCTCGTCACGAGTTCGTTTGCGGTATCCCCGTCTTTGACCTCGGCTTTCGCGCCATCGACCTGATGAAGTTTCGCTTTATAAGATATGTTTTCCGACTTGAATACGGCTTCGATAGTCCAGTATTCCTCGGGTATGAACTGCAAAACTTCCTTCTCGCGGGCGCAAATCATCGCCGTCGCGACCGACTGCACGCGACCTGCCGACAGACCCTTGTGCACCTTCGACCAGAGTATGGGGCTTATCTTATAGCCCACAAGCCTGTCGAGCACGCGCCTGGCCTGCTGAGCGTTAACGAGGTTCATGTTTACGGGTCGCGACGACTTGATGGCCGACTCGACCTCGCGTTTGGTTATCTCGTGAAACTCGACGCGGCAGCACGCGTCCTCCGGAATCTTGAGTATATTTTCAAGGTGCCAGGATATGGCTTCTCCTTCGCGGTCAGGGTCTGTCGCGAGAAGTATTTCCGTGGCTTTGTGGGCCTCTTTTCGGATTCTATTGAGTATTTCTCCCCTGCCGCGTATGGTTATATATTTTGGCTCAAAGCCCGTCTCCTCGTCTACGCCGATCTGCGACTTGGGCAGGTCGCGGACGTGTCCGTTCGAGGCTTCGACGTGATAGCCCTTGCCAAGAAATTTCGATATGGTATGCGCCTTTGCGGGCGACTCAACAATGACAAGCTTATAAGGCATCGTATCCTCCAATGTGCTTATTGCCTACACTCGGTATATTCTACCAGGCGACTGCTTTATTATTCCCTTCAATTCGAGCGTTGTCAAGATAATATTTAATTGCGCGCTGTTAAAACCAGAAGCATTAACCATTTCGTTGAAAGACAACGCCTGAATTCTCAACATTTCTACTATTCTCTTTTCGTCACCGCTCAAATCCGCCGAAGGCTTCTTCATTGCGCCTTCATCGGGTCTCGACGCCCAGTGATACCATTCGAGTATGTCCCACTCGCTCAATACCGGCGTCGCGCCGTCGCACAACAGCTTATTGGGGCCTTCGCTCAAAACCGCGTATATGCTCCCCGGAACCGCGAAGACGTCCTTTCCCTGATCGAGCGCGTGATCCACCGTCTTCACCGCTCCCGACGTGCGCTTGCCCTCAATCATTAAGACTCCCCGCGAAAGTCCGCTTATTATGCGGTTGCGGGCCGGAAAGTTGCCGGGATACGGACGCGTTCCGGGCGCGAACTCTGTTATTATTTCGCCGCCGGAGTCGATTATGCGCGCGGCCAGATTGGCGTTTTCGCCGGGATAGATATAATCTATGCCGCTTCCGAGCACGGCAACGGTCTTTCCTTCGCGGGCGTTGAGGCAACCTATATGCGAATAGGTGTCTATGCCCCGCGCAAGGCCCGATACGACGGTCACGCCGTTCGACGCCAACCCCTCCGCGATGGCGAGCGCCGTCCTCTTTCCGTCGTCGCTCGTCGTTCGCGAGCCGACCATGGCTATCATCCTCTCGTCGGACAGCCTGTCAGGGCCTTTGGCGTAAATCGTCGCGGGAGGGTCGTATATATTCTTGAGCGTTTCGGGGTATTCGTCGCTTCTCATGGTTATAGCCCGCGCGCCCGCGTTTTCGAGCTTCGCGAAAAGTTCGTAAAGAAAGCGGGTTTTTCTGGCCTGACCCAGCTTCGCCGCGACGTTTGCCGGGAGCATGGCGCAGGCGTCTGAGATATTGTCCCAAACCGCCTGAGCGTCGCCAAAGCCGTCCAGCAGGAAATACATCCTCGTGGGAGTCATGCCTTCAACGGCGCTGAGCCATATCCAATACTGATCCATTGCGTCGTAATCCATATTCAGCTCCAATAGGTCGTATCGAGAGAACGGTATTGAACGGCCTCCGCGATATGCCCGACCTGTATAACCTCGTCGCCCGCGAGATCGGCGATGGTCCTCGCGACCTTGAGTATCCTCGTATAAGCCCGGTTTGACAGATTTAATCGATTCACGGCGGCCTTGAGCATTTCCCTGGCCTCGTCCGTAGCCTTACAGAAACGGTTCAATGTTCTGGCGTCAAGCCGGGCGTTGCAGCTTATATTGAGGCCGGAATACCTGTCTCTTTGAATATTGCGCGCTTTCTGAACGCGCTTTTTTATCTCGCTCGAAGGTTCTTCCTCCCTCTCGTCGGCGAACCTGTCAACGTCTATCGACTCGACCTGTATCTGCATGTCTATCCTGTCGAGGAGAGGCCCCGAGACGCGGCCGAGATAGCGCGAAATCTGTATGGGCGTGCAGCGGCATTCGCGGGTTCTGGAGCCGTAATTGCCGCAGGGACAGGGATTCATCGCGCATATAAGCGTGAATTGCGCGGGATAGTTGGCCTGCGCGCCTACCCTGACGACGGCTATAACGCCGTCTTCCATGGGCTGTCGAAGAACTTCCAGTACATTGCGCTTATATTCGGGAAGCTCGTCGAGAAACAGCACCCCGTGATGAGCCTTTGAAATTTCTCCGGGCATGGCGTTAGATCCGCCTCCGGCGAGAGCGACGGAGGAAGACGTGTGGTGCGGCGCTCTGAACGGCCTTTCCACCAACAACCCCTTTATATTTTTGTCGCCGGCGCATGAATGGATTCTCGTGACCTCGAGCGCCTCGTCAAACGTCATGTCAGGCATTATTCCGGGCATAGATTTGGCCAAAAGAGTCTTGCCCGAGCCGGGGGAGCCTATCATCAAAACGTTATGCCCTCCGCTGGCGGCTATCTCTAACGCGCGCTTGGCGCCCGCCTGACCCTTGACGTTTTTAAAGTCGCTCATAATCTCCCTTTGACTTATGAGCGCGTCGTAGGAAACGGGGACTATGGGAGCTACAGGCTTCTTTCCGACTACGTGCGCGCACACTTCGCCCAGAGTGTTTACCGGTATAAGCTCTATTCCCTCCACGCACATGACCTCGGGGGAATTGTCCTTCGGCAGTATGAGCTGTCTGACGCCCAGATTTCTAAGGGATATGGCCATGGGAAGCGCGCCTCTGACGGCCCTTACCGCGCCGTCGAGCGACAATTCCCCAATCATCGCGACATCGCTAAATCTGGCCTTGGCGAGTTTTCCCTGCGACGCCAATACGCCCACGGCGATCGGAAGGTCGAATATAGGACCTTCCTTTTTCTGGTCGGCGGGGGCGAGGTTTACTATAACCCTGTCGTCGGGAAAGCCAAAGCCGCTGTTTTTCAAAGCGGCGCGCACGCGCTCGCGGGATTCGCGCACGGCGGCATCCGGAAGTCCCACTATTTCAAACGCCGGCATTCCCATCGATATATTGACCTCGACGGACACGAGATAGCCGTCGATACCCAAAAGCGCGCAGCTTTGTATTGCAGCGAACATCTTCATCCTCCGTATTCCTGAAGCGTCATAGCGCCTGCGTATATGCCGCGACGCGCCGTTAAGGGATATACTGACGGCGCGTCGTGTTTATCATATGCTAGCGAAAAAGATACCAGCTAAACCACTTCAAATGGTTCGCGTACTCGCGGTTCACAGGCAATCCGCTCATGATCGGGTAGAATCCCGCGAAGAACGCCAAGGCCGCGACGCAATAGACGCACACGACGATTCTATACGCCCTGACATTGGCCTTTCGCATACACTCGAATACCGCAACCGTCGCGAGTATTATAAATGGCACGCAGGCGAAGTAGTGGTATATGAACGTGCAGCGGGATACGAGCATCCACGGCACGTACTGAGCGAGGTAGCCTATTATTATATAAAGGTACCGCCTGTCGGATCTGGCCTTTGTGATTCTCGCGGAATGAAGCCCGCGAAAAAGAATTCGTGCAAAATTTGGAGTATAGCGCGCGATCATTATGATTATCGCCAGCAGTCCGCCCCACCAAACGACGATATTGCCAAGGCACGATATGGACGACACCATATTGTCAGGCACGTCGCCGTATCCCGAATAGTACCATATGGGCCTCAACATGAGCGGCCATTCGTACCACGGCGAAGCGAACGTATGCGCGTCGGCGGCTATGGACTGGTGATAGGCAAACATACTCTGCTGAAGGTTCCAAACCCCGCTTATTGACAGTCCGCCCTGCGGGAGCATATGCCAGTAGTAAGACAGATAGTAGATAACGGCAGGTATTATTATGAAGAATCCCACGCAGAACAGAAGCGTAGATATGAGGTTTTTCCAGTAGGTCTTTACGACCCTTTGAGCCACGCGCCTCGTATCCATATCGAGGCTTTGCATGTATTTTTTGGCGAACAGGTATTCCCTCGTCCTCCTGAACATGGTGTAGAAGAATATAACCGCAAGCCCTATTCCCCCGTATATGCCTATCCATTTGCAGGCTATCGCAAGCCCCATCGATATTCCGCAAAGCCCCAGAGGTATGAGGGTTTTATAAAGCCTCGCGTGGTAAAAGCTCATCATGGCGTAGCGGAACATGAACAGGAACATAAGCATTATGAAAAACACGACGAATACGTCTATAGTCGCGATTCTCGTCTGCGTGAAGTGCATGCCGTCGCACATCAATAAAAACGCGGCAATGGCTGCGAAGGACGTCCGCCTGAAAAGCTGCTTGGCCATGAGGTACATAACAGGTATCATCAAAACGCCGAAAAGCGCCCCCATGAACCTCCAGCCGAAGGGCGTCATGCCGAAAAGCTCTATTCCGATCATTATCAGCACCTTGCCAAGAGGCGGATGGGTGTATTCGAGGGGATCCATTCCGTGCAGATGCTCGTAGGCCGTGCGCGCGTGGTATATCTCGTCGAAGTACATGCCGTTTAGGTATGACGGCTCGCTGGGAACCGTATACTGCTCATCCACAAGCGCCTTGGGGTCGTAAAGATGAGTCACGCTTCCGCCGTAGTTATACACCGACTCGACAGGCAGAGGTTCTCCGTTCTCATCCAGAAACGCCACCTCGTTGAGCGTAAGCCCCGCCCGCTCGCACGTAAGGCGTATGTATCTGGCGATGTATACTCCAGAATTCGTATCGGCCAATTCGTACAAATCGCCGTCCTCGTCCCGCTCGTGCGGCCTGTATTCTATCCAGCGGTACATTTGCCCCGCGTCGTAATTCGCGTAGTGCGACGGAGTCCACGTCACGTTGTCGTCTGAAAACTGAACCATGAACGTGGAGTCGCAGATTCCCCCGTGGTACATGAAGCTAAACTGCCGGGACTGTCCGAGGTCGAACGTCAACTCCTCGCCGGGCGCGGTTGATATCCATTGGGTTTGGGGCGACTGCGTATCGCCGAGGTTTGTAAACGCGGCTACCGAGTAGACGAGCGTCATCGCGATCATGATTATCCAGTCCCTGCGCTTCATGGAAAGCCTGGCGTCTCTGGGACGCGCGAGCCCTTCCTGAGCGCTGTTTTTGGCGCGCTCAACGAGCAATACGCTAACCTTTGCCTTTTTATACTTCTTCGTAAGGCTTACGATTTTACCGGTAACGCACATCTCCCACCCGACCCAAGCCAAAAACACGGCATTTAGTACGTTTAACAGCGATACGGCGCTGTTCACAAGCCTCTGTGGGTCTATAAGGTGTTCATTTTGCAATACGAGGGACGTATTTACAGTAACCGTGAACGACATCACAATAAAAGCCGCGAGTAGCCTTACGTCCCTGTCATATATATAGGCCAGGATCAGAAACGCCAGCGCGGGCATGAGGTATCGTTCGTGCATTTTGGGCGCGAAGGCGAAAAGCAGCGCCATCATTATCGCCGCCGAAACGAATATCTTTCCCCTGTCCTTTCCCTTTATGTATAAAAACATCGAATATATTATGCCAAGCGCCATCAATACCCATGAGAACACAGCCAGCGACGCTGCGTAGTCAAGCCCTACCCAGTTCATATCGATAAGGGTATAGAGATTACAGGCGTTCACGCTCAGATAATTATATGAAGAAAGCGTCTTAGCGTACTGGTTAATCAACCAGCCCGCCTGTCTCATAAAGCCTTCAAGCCTGAGCGTTATGGTATATCCAAACGCCTGAGCCGACAGAGATTCGGGGAGCATGGCTTCGGGCATGCTTCTCGTAAACGGATAAACCAGGGCGGTGAACAATGTAAACGCAAGCGCCATACCCGAGATTATCCTCAGAAGCATCCTCCACTTATGCTCGCTTAAAGCTATATCGACTATGAGCATTATAAGCCCGAGCGGGGCGAACATGAGCGCCTGCGGCTTTATAAGCACCGCCATGGCGTACACGGGAAGCGACAATAACCATTTGCCCCTCGAGGCTAAAAGCATCGATATGACTAAAAACGCTATAAGTACCGAATCCATCTGCCCCCACGCGGCGCTGTCGATTATCGTCGCGGGGTTAAAGGCGAAGAGTATCGCGATGACACAGGCCGCCCCGCCGTCCATGCACAATATGGCAAGGCGGTATATTATAACGGCCAGCGCTATATCCATAATCATGGGTATGAGTTTTATTGCAAGCCACATCGCGGGGCTGTTGGCATTTATACTGAGCGCGTCCGCCGCTTTTCCGACGAGCCAGAGCGCGTACATATATCCCGGCGGGTAATCGCAGAACATATCGGTCGTATAAAATCCGGACGGCCCGAGAGCGGCCATCTGATTGGCCCATCCCTCAAAGCAGCTCATATCCACGCCGTACCCGCGCACGCACACGGCTATAATGGCTCTGACGACAAACGCCAGCGCGAGCGCCGTATAGACTACGCGACCGTTTTTGGCGTCCCTGTTTTCGATTTTCGTATCGTCCGGCCGACGCGCATAGAGAGATACGCCGCATATCGCCGCGTAGACGAGTCCTGTGAGTATGAACCAAATAGCCTGTAAATTGGCGTTGGGCTGTTCCTCATAGTCCTCCTCGTCCTCTTCCGCTTCGACCGGAGGCAGCGTCGCGAAGCTGTTCACGTATTGCTGCGCGGGCGCCGCGTCCACCCGGGTCATGGAGAAATCGTCAAACCAGGCTCTTCCGATATTGAGCGACCCGTATCCTCCGATGCGAGCCATGACCGTAAGGTCATACTGATCGGCGGCGGTCATTCCATAGAGAACCGCCTCGACCCATTCGCCGTCGGTGTCATAATACTGCTCGGAGTAGATAAAAGTATTGTCTATCGATATATTCGCCCCGACCCGGCTTGTGTCGCAGCCCTCCGCCCTGATTCTGCAGCTGATTCTGTAAAGCGTATTCGGCTCGACCTCGACCGACTGTTTGTACCTCGCGTCGTTCGCGTCGAGGTTTTCGATGTACAGGCAATTGCCGGAATCGCTTTCGACAACCGCCATTTCGGTTATCCCCGGATCCCTGTACCACATCTCCCGCGACCAGGCATCGGGGTAGCCCGATTGATTGACCGAATCAAATCCAGAATTTCTTATAAGGTTTTCCTCTGCCACGGCGCACGTTCCCATAAGCGCGATGGCGACGGCTGTAAGAATCAATATTTTCCATTTGAATTTCATATCATACCGCCTATTTATAATCATAGGGACATTATAGCAAGATTCAGAATTGGCGTCAATGCGCGAAGGTGGATTTTGTGCGAGAAACACATAAAAAAAGCCCGTTCACCCCGTCCGCGCGGCCTCACACGTCGCAGGTAAACGCGCCTCGTATGTATTTGATTTTGAATTTGTCTATCTGTACCACGTCAAAACGCATAGGAGAGCCGGTCATTCCCCTGCTTTTAAGAAAATACATGGCGCATTTGACTATGCGCTGCGCCTTTCGCCTGTCCACCGCCTGCGCGGGGCTGCCGTAATTGCGCGACGAGCGCCTCTTGACTTCGACAAAGCATATTCTTCCCTCAAATTGAGCGACTATGTCCAATTCGCCGAAGGGACATGAATAATTTCTTGCGATTATGCGCGCCGCGTGAAGCCTGAGATACGCGCGCGCCATCATTTCCCCGACATTTCCGTATTTTCGGTTGTGCGATTTGTTCAGCATATCTTTTTAATGAAGGAACGCCTGTGCTGCGGACACGGGCCGTATTCCCGAAGGGCTTTAATATGTTCGCCGGTTCCATAGCCCTTGTTTCTGGCGAAGCCGTACATGGGATACTGCCTGTCGAGCTGTATCATCCACCTGTCCCTTTCGACCTTGGCGACTATGGACGCCGCCGCTATCATATAGCTTATGGCGTCGCCGTGTATTATGGGGCGCTGTTCTCCGGGAAGCTTCAGACCCTTCACGGCGTCGATGAGGAAAACCGCGCCCTGCGCCTGAGACGCCGCCTGCTCCATGCAAAGCTTCGTGGCTTCCAATATGTTTATCCGGTCGATGTCACAGGCTTCGAGCCTCGCGAGCCTCACGTATGAGGCCGCGTCTATGAGCCTGTCATACAACTCCTCGCGGCGCTTTTCGGAAAGTTTCTTGGAGTCGTCCACGCCGGGAATCAGCCCGTCTTTGGGTATGACTATGCAGCAGGCGACCACGGGACCCGCCAGAGGCCCCCTGCCGACCTCGTCGATTCCGGCGACGGTTGCGCCCGCGTCCCAAAGTTCCCGCTCCATAACGGTCAATCTCGCGAGCTTTTCTTTTTTGCTTTCGCGGGGCATTCGTCATTCCCCCCTGTAGGGCTTTTCAAGCGTAACGCGGCCAATCTTGCCCGCGCGGAATTCGTCCAGAACTATCGCCGCGGCCCTGATAGTATCGGGACGCCCCTGAGACATGAGCCAGCCCCTCCCGGCGCAAGCGGCTTCGAGCAATTCATGTCCCGGAACCTCGCCCGTTACGTCCGCCAGCTTAAATCTGTCTGTCGTCTGCTTTGGCGCCATCTGCATAAGCCTCGACAAAAGCGACGCGGCAAGCGCCTCCTGATCGAGAATTATGTCCTTAATGGAGCCAAGCCACGCGAGGGTTCTGGCGCCTTCCTCGTCGGACAGCCTCGGCCACAAGAGGCCTGGAGTATCGAGCATTTCGAGATACGGCCCCACCTTTATCCACTGGTTTGAGCGCGTAACGCCGGGCCTGTCGGCGACTTTGGCGATTTTCTGTTTGCCTATACGGTTTATAAATGTGGACTTACCCACGTTGGGTATGCCTACGATCATGGCCCTTACGGTCTTGTTGACGCCGCGCGCCTTCATGCGCTCCACCGCGGGCTTTGTCATCTGTTCTATCATCGCCAGTACTTCGCGCGTCTTGCCGCCGTTGGAATTGACGCTCGCGGCTAAAAAGCCCATGGATTTATAGCGCTTTATCCAATCGGCGGTGATGTTCTCGTTCGCGAGATCGGCTTTATTGAGGACGATGAGCCTCTGCTTGCCGTTTGCCAGCCTCACCAGATCGGGATTGCGCGTTGAGGCGGGGGCGCGGGCGTCGCATATTTCGATTATCGCGTCCACGGCCTTTATCTGCTGTATCAAAAGCCTTTTCGCCTTCGCCATGTGACCCGGATACCAGTTTATCTCCGGCATAAAACCTCCAGATATAAATACGCTTCGCTTTGCCTCGAGCCTAAGCCCTCGCGCAAAGCGAAGAGTTCATTTCCAATATTTAATTGGAATCACTTTTCCTTGACCTTGGCGGCCTTGCCGCTCAGCCCGCGCAGGTAATAAAGCTTGGCCCTGCGAACCTTGCCCCTGCGAACGACCACTACGCGGTCTACGCGCGGGGAATGCAGCGGGAACGTGCGCTCTACGCCTATGCCATACGATACGCGGCGAACGGTGAACGTTTCGCGGCAGGAACCGTTACGGCGCGCTATAACCACGCCTTCGAACGCCTGAAGGCGTTCGCGCGAACCCTCGACTACCTTCACGAAAACGCGAACGGTATCGCCGATGGAAAACGCGGGGATGTCGGAGCGCAATTGCGCTGACTCGATGGAGCGAATAATTTCGTTCATTTTAATGTCCTCCTTCCCTCTGAAGCGTTCGTGCCGCGATTCGCGACAGAGGACCGCTCAAATCACAAGCCTCATTATACCATGCGGCGCA
>JAUNBY010000514.1 GCA_030526935.1 Clostridia bacterium | reverse complement strand
AACGCATACGGAGGGTGATGACAGTGGATGTTTCCGTTTCCGTAAAAAAAACGCCCGGTCGCGGCTTATCGAACTACAGGCGCTCGCAGTGGCTTTGGGCCTACGGCCTTATATCCCCCACGATAATAGGGCTTATCGTCCTTAATATCTACCCGTTTATATATACTATATGGCTCAGCTTTAAAAGGTCGCAGGGTCTTGGCAGGGTGAGATACATAGGGGTTAAAAACTTCGTCGATATGTTCGAGGACACGCTTGTCTGGAACGCGACGATCAACACGCTGTATTTTACGCTTCTGACCGTACCCATCGGCATAATACTGGCCCTTATACTCGCGGCGCTTCTGAACAACAAGATACGCTGTCGGGATCTGTACAGGGGCATATACTTCATGCCAATGGTCGTCGCTCCGGCGGCGGTCGCGATGGTATGGAGGTGGATATTCAACGCTGAATTTGGAATACTCAACCAGTTTTTACTGTTGTTTGGCATAAAAGGCCCGTCGTGGCTGGCCGACCCCAATACCGCGATACTCTCGTGCGCGATAATAAACATATGGTCGGCGGTGGGCTACGATCTGGTGCTGATACTGGCGGGACTGCAGTCCATATCCCGCTCCTATTACGAGGCGAGCGAGATAGACGGCGCGAACGCCTTGCAATCCTTCAGGCACATAACTATACCGCTGATATCGCCCACGCTGTTTTTCGTGGTCATAATGCGCGCGATGACGGCGCTTAAGCAGTTCGACACGGTATATCTTCTCATAAAGACGCAAAATCCCGCCTATTCAAGAGGCGTTACGCTTATGTCGCTATTCTACCGCGAAGCCTTTGAAAAGTTCAACAAGGGCTACGCCTCCGCCATAGTGCTTCTGAGCTTCGTTATAATCTCCGCGGTCACGGCCATACAGTTCATAGCCGAAAAGAAGCTCGTCCACTACGATTAAGGGGTGATTGAAATGACAGGCACGACCATCTCAAAGGGTATAAAGAGCAAGAGGCGAGGAAAAATCATCGTCCATGCAATTTTGATACTGGGCTCTTTTATAATGATATTCCCGTTCGTGTGGATGATACTGACATCCCTCAAGAGCCTGTCGGAGACGCTTCTCATCCCTCCGACGCTGTTTCCAAGCACCGTCATATGGGACAGCTATCCAGAGGTGTTGAGGACCCTTCCGTTTGACAAGCTATATATAAACACGCTGCTTTTGATGTTCTGGCGAATAGTTTGCGCGACCATATTCAGTTCAATGGCGGGCTTTGCCTTCGCCAAGCTCGAATTCCCGGGCAAGAAATTTTTCTTTTTCATAGTGCTCACGCAATTGATGCTGCCCAGTCAGATATTCATACTTCCGCAGTATCTCATGCTAAGCTCCATGAACCAGCTGAACAGCATCTTCGCCCTGGTGTTCCCGGGCCTCGTAAGCGCGTTTGGCACGTTCTTCCTGCGCCAGTTTTATATGAGCCTGCCCAACGACCTGAGCGAAGCGGCGCTTCTCGACGGGTGCAACACCGGGCAGACCTTTCTGCGCATACTCATGCCGCTTACCAAAACCGCAATGATGGCGCTGGCCGTCTTTACGGCGCTTTTCGCCTATTCAGACATGATGTGGCCGCTTATAGTCAACATGCAGGTTGACAAGATGACGCTCTCCGCCGGAATAAGCAACCTTCAAGGCCAGCACTCGACCAAGTATCCCATAATGATGGCGGGTTCCACGCTCGCCATGCTCCCCATGCTCGGCCTCTACCTCGTCTTCCAGCGCCAGTTCATAGAGGGCATAGCGCTTACGGGAACAAAGGCGTAAAGGCGATTGGGCGGGATGAGGGGTCTTGCATTTGACCCGCAAATACGCGCAACCCGCGCAATATAAGCAGGGTTTGCGTAGGGGAGCTAGCCCTCTCCTCTGGAGAGGGTGGCAGGGCAAAGCCCTGACGGGTGAGGTGTGCGCTCCCGCCCGTATGCCATTAGCGCGGTTTGAGGCCGACAGCGGGCGACGCATGGGGAACGGCCAAACCAACGCTCGGCCGCAAACCCGCAGATTACAGGCCG
>JAUNBY010000513.1 GCA_030526935.1 Clostridia bacterium | reverse complement strand
GTATCTACCGAGGATTGATGGGAGGACGCGCGTTCAAGCCGCGTCTGATTCTGAGTCAGCGTTATTTCGGGCGCGGGAGACGAGAGTTCCGCGTTCGTCTTCGCGATGAATATGGCAGTGACTATGAACGTGAGTATGTCGGCGACGGGCATGAAGTACAGTATTCCGTCAAGCCCAAAGAATACCGGAAGGAGAATGGGCAGTCCGACGCCGAAGAGTATCTCGCGCAGAACGGAAACCGACGTCGCCTGCGTCGCTTTCCCAAGCCCCTGAAGAAAAATCGACGTTCCCTTGTTCACGCAGGCGAGTATGATCATGCTGAGGAATATGCGTATACAGGCGACGGCGAAGTCGGTGTAATAGACGCTCTCGTTTGCCGCGCCGAATATGCCTATCAGCTGATTCGGGAACAATTCGAACACAAACAGCGCAACCGCGCCCACTATGACCTCGGCGATTATGAGGCGCTTCATAAGCTCCTTTACGCGGTCGTTTCGCCTGGCGCCCATATTGTAGCCGGTTATAGGTATGGAGCCTGCCGAAAGCCCTATGGCGATTGATATTATGATTTGGAAGAACTTCATCACTATGCCTATTACCGCCGTAGGGATATGAGCGTATTGCTCCTGAGCGAATATAACGTCCATCTGACCGTATTTTTTCACCATGTTGAGTACCGCCGCCATCGACAATACGATGGACACCTGCGCGAAGAAGCTCGTCATACCCAGCGGCAGAACGCGTTTGAGCATTTCCCAGCGAACGCGCATATCGTCTGGTCCAAGCTTTACGGCTTTCATCCGGAAAAGATAGCCGACGGCTATGAGGCAACATGCCGCCTGCCCGATGATCGTCGCGACCGCCGCGCCCATCATGCCCCATTCGAAGACGTAGATGAAAATCGGGTCGAGAATTATATTTATAGCCGTTCCGACGAGCATTGCGCACATGGAATATTTGGGGCTTCCGTCGGAACTGATTATAGGCGTGAGCGTCTGGCCCAGCATGTAAACGGGTATGCCAAGAGAGATCCAGAAGAAGTATTCCTTCGACAGGCGAAAGGTTTCCTCGTTTACTCCGGCTCCGAACATGGAAAGTATGGGTTGCTGAAATATAAGATAGACGGCCGCTAGTATAACGCCTATTGTGATCACGGATATCACGGAGCTTCCCACGCTTCGCCGGGCGCTGTCGTTTTCCTTTGCGCCGAGACAGAGGCTGAAAAAAGCGGCGGTGCCGTCTCCAAAGGTTACGGCGATGGCGAGCGCGACAACCGTCAGCGGATAGACGACCGTGTTCGCGGCGTTTCCGTAGGAACCTAGATAGTTCGCGTTGGCGATGAATATCTGGTCGACGATGTTATACAGCGCAGCGACCAGAAGTGAAATAATACAGGGAACCGTGAACTTTCTCATCAGTTTCCCAATGCTCTCTTTTTCGAGGAAATCGTTTGTCTGAACTTGAGTACGCGTCATGTTTGCACCTCCAGATTTATGGCAAAGAAGCGCGAGCGTGCCGCGTGCACAAAAAACACAGGCGACACATAAGCATACCGTATCGTATCGGCATCATATGATCGCCTGTATCGTGTCAATTGCTATTCGCTTTTGCGGACATCATTCTAACACTTTGAATTTATAGATAGCAAGCGATTTGTTTTTCAATTTGATTAAGATTGTATATGCGCGTCCTTATGCGGAAAACGCCGGGCGAACCGATCGCCCGGCGTTTCCGCTTAATAATCTATCTCAAAGGGTCTTTCTCCCTGTTGAGTGTATTATACCGAGCGACTGTGTACGACGTTTGACCGGTCTGTGAACGCGGAGCGAAAACAATGTGGACTTTACGACGCATTTTTGTGACGCGGCGAGTCGCATGTCAAACAGACGCCCGGAACCACCGCGCGGCGCGATATATCAAACAGGCTACGCCGTTCCCTGCCCCGCTAAACGAGTAACCTTACACAACAACGAATCCGTAGGGGCGTCTGCCCTCTCCTATGGACAATGTCATCAACCCAAGAGTCGTAACACCCTCACGGGGGAACCTCTCCGCCCGC
>JAUNBY010000058.1 GCA_030526935.1 Clostridia bacterium | reverse complement strand
TAGAACCGGCTTCCAACCCTACAATTGCCAGACCAAGAATAAAACTGCTCCAGTTAAGTTTGTTGTATTCTTGCAGTAGATTTTCTCCTCGATTAAGCATAAAATACAAAATTGCGGAGAAAACTGCGCCGATAACATATGTGGCTGACAAAGCAGCAAATGGATTGATATCGGATGGAATTTCTTTTGAACAGATGTTGTAGAACACATTTGATAGGACAATTAGTGCAATGGGCCAAATCATTGAAAAACTCATAGTTTCTCCAAAACTGGCCCGAAAAATATGACAGCCAGTTTAGCCTGATTGTCGGTAGGTGCTCACCCGTATTTTGAAATATTATAACACATTTATGGACAACCTGCAATACACACAAAAGTTAGGTGAAAATAAATCATTTCAACAAATTTCAATTTGTTGCTTCCCTATGCTCCGAGCAAGCTCTGGTCAAACGCGAACAGGGCTTCGTTAATCTCGAAGATATTGTAGTTTTCGTGTTCGATGAAATACTCAATAATAACGTCAAACTTGCTTGAGCGCGAGAGCGCGAAGCCCGCCTTCATTAGCATATTCTTCGTTTCCTCAAGAGGCAGTTCAAGGGCTATGGCAAAGGCAATCGCCGTGGGCTTGGACGGCTTATAGAGTTTGTCCGAGCGTATCTTTGAGAAGAGCTTGCGGTCGATGTTAGCCTTCTTATAGCACTGAGCGTCGGTCATGCCGGATTCGTCAATCTTCCGCAGCAGCATTTCGGAGAAACTCTCGTCGAGACGGCTCACGACATCGTCAAGGCTCTGTATGGACTTCGCCATGGGAAATTCTATGCACTGCATACCCTCGTCCACTTCGAGGTGCCGCTGTCTTCGCAGGCGCGCCGATACATCGTCTGTGTGTTCGTCCACATAGTTATCGTCTATGTATTCTTCAATATCGGAAAACAGCTTTTCGCTGATCTGATACGCCTTGCGGTCAAAGATAACGATATAGACGGTCATGTCGTTTTCAAAGAGAAACTCGCTTATAATATCGACCGCGACATGCAGCGCCTGATTCTTTGGATAACCGTATACTCCCGCCGAAATCAAAGGGAAGGCCACCGACTCACAACCGTATTCCCGCGCTAATGCCAGGGACCGCCTGTAGCATGAAACGAGCTTGTCACGCTCCCCATTATGTCCGCCTCGCCATATGGGGCCCGCCGTATGAATGATATATTTGCAGGGCAAATCATATCCCTTTGTGATCTTCGCGTCTCCGGTCTCACACCCGCCCAGTGTTCTGCACTCCTCAATCAGACGCGGCCCCGCGGCGCGATGAATGCAGCCGTCTACGCCTCCCCCGCCGAGAAGCGAGGTGTTGGCGGCGTTGACTATGGCGTCCGTCGACATTTTAGTTATGTCGTTTCTGACTATGTATAATGGCATATTCAAACCTCCGCACTCATAAGACGAGTGTTTCTCATCGCTTTATAATACTTGAAAAGCCAGCAACCTTTGAGGCCGCTGGCTTTCCGACTGGCGGAAGAGGTGGGATTCGAACCCACGGACGGTTGCCCGTCACCTGATTTCGAGTCAGGGCCGTTATGACCACTTCGATACTCTTCCAGATTCTATTTGGCGCGCGCATATGATATTTTAATCCATTGTCTGCAAGTTGTCAATAGTGCCGTGAAAACTTTCCCATTGCGGATTCGTTAACTTTTTTCGTCTTCCATGTCTCGCGAATGCGCATACCGGCAAAGCTTCGTTTACCGGCATGCGTTTATACCCGTCCTCTCTTCGCGCGCGGCAAACGCCGCTATCAGGCTATGTCCCCGCAGGCGGATATGCGCTCGCGGTCGGCGGCCTGGCGAATTTCGCGCATTGATGCCCCGCCTATGATAAGCGCGTACATTTTTATGATCATTTCCTTGAGCCTGTCCCCGTCATCGAGGCCGGAAAGCTCCTTGAGCGCGCGCCGAGCCGAGGATTCGGACTGAACCTCGCCGTTTGTCTCGATATGCGCCCTGACAGCCGCCGCGGCGCCTGCGGCTATGAACATAGGCACGACGCCGTTTTCCAGGCACATACCCGCCGCGCCTATGAGCCTGTCGTTTGCGGCGAGCTTCCTTACCGTATCGCCGCCGACTCTGGCGCAGGTGTCCATGAGCGCCTTATTCTCAAAGCGTAAAAGCAGGTCGAAAACGTGGTTTACGACGGGGGCTATATCAAGACCGTAAGCCTTGCTTAGAGCTACCGCGCTTTCGGTCATGGCCGACTGGCATATGAGCCTTACCTCCGCGTCGTCTATGGATTCGTATATATATTGAACGCCCTTTATTATGCCCAGATACGCGCATGTCGCGTGTCCCATATTGTGAATGAAGAGCTTTCGGCGAATGTAGAAATCGAACGGCTTGAACGGTATCATCGAATTGACCCTCGGTATATCTCCCGCAAAGGCTTCGAGATCTACGGGCAGGAAGCCGTAGCGCTCCACGCATACCCGCAGAGGGTCGCCGTCCTTCATTTCGTCCGTCTGTACGGGAACCATGCGTCCTATCGACGCTTCAACCAGTCCGATGTTTTTATCAAACCACGCCTTTTCCTCGTCGGTGAGGCTGGCCTTTATAAGTTTCGCCATGACCTTGTTGGCGTCTATTAAATTTTCGCAGATGATTATATTGAGGGGCTTGCGTCCGTTTTTGCATCTTAGTTTTATGCCCTGGGCTATTACGGGAGCTATGAACTTCATGACGTTTACGCCTACCGCCGTAGCCATTATGTCCGCCTCGTCGATCGCGCGGGCTACAGAAGGCGCGTCCTTGCCGTCTACCGCGCGGACGTTTTTGACGATGATGTCCTCGCAGCCGTCGTTTGAGACGATGCGAACCGGATATTCGCGTCTGTCGTTTATCGCGGCGACGACCGGCTCCGCGACGTCCACAAACGCCACCTCATATCCCGACTTTGAAAAAAGCATACCTATGAATCCGCGCCCTATATTTCCCGCGCCGTACATTACAGCCTTCATATGTTTCCACTCCTTTTGCTGACATCGCCTGTCCATTATACAACCAATTCTGCCATATTGCAACCGTGCGCGGCTTTATCGCGTCAAAGAAAACAAACGGGAAAACAAATAACGACAAAAGAACCGGAGGCAATGATAATGAAGGCATTGATAGCCGCAATGATGATAATGCTTATGGCATCCCCGCAAGCCGCGGCGGAACAGGCTATTCCCGGCGAGAAGCTGGGATTTGAAATGCTCAAAGCGAGCTATTCCGATGAGGAAAACGCGCTTTTATCCCCCTATTCGCTTTACACGGCGCTGTCGATGGCCAGCGATGGGGCAATGGGCGATACGCGCTCGCAGTTGCTCGCGGCGCTTGAAATCGTCTCTCCCGGAAACGTCGACGCAAACGGCGTATATACCGCGAACGCCGCGTTCATCGACGATCAAGCCGAAGTGAGCGACGAATACCTTAAGGCCCTCGAAAAGTATCAGGCACGAATTTTCGACCTCGATACATCTCGAACGGACGAGATAAACCAGTGGGCAAGCGAGACAACCGACGGCCTTATATCGCCACTATTGACCGAACCATTAGATGAGAATACGAGGCTGTTGCTCTTAAACGCCATATCCATGGATGCCGGATGGCATGAGCCGTTCAAGGCTATAGATACCCGAGAGGCGGAGTTTCATCTCGCGGACGCAGTGGCAACAGTTCCCTTCATAAATTCGACCCGCTTTATGGATTACGCCGTAAACGGGGATCTTCGACTCGCGAGACTTCCCTATGCAGGCGAAGGGCTTAACGCCTATATGGTACTCCCCGACGAGGGCGGAATGGACGAGGCGCTTGACAGGCTTATAAGCGAGGGATACGCGATATTCGACGGGCTTGAATACGTAAACGTCCGTCTGTCGATGCCAAAGCTCGACCTTTCGGGCGATGTAAAGCTGTCTCAACACCTCGTCGAAGCAGGAATAACCGAGGCGTTTTCGCTGGGCGCGGATTTCTCGGGCATCAACGGAAAAGACGACCTGATGCTATCCGAAGTGGCGCAAAAAGTCGTATTGAAGCTCGACGAGGACGGCACCCGCGCCGCCGCCGTGACACAGGCAGTCATAGCGAATAAAAGCCTCATTCTCGAGGAGGACTTTGTGCGCCTGACGCTGGACAGGCCGTTTATACTGCTCATACGCGACGAAATATCCTCGCAGACGCTTTTCGCAGCCTGCGTCGTAAACCCGGAGAATTAACAATTTAAACAGCGCATACGGCGTAGAGGGGACTCCTTTAACTGTTAATTACATCAATCGCAGCTTCCATATCCAAGTCTTTTTTTAAAAATTCTGGTGTCCAGGGTATGTGTATATCAGCGGATATACCGATTCCGTTCATATGGTTGCCTTCGTAGGCGCTGGCTCTCATGGCGCTGGAATAAACCAGCGCCATGGAATCATCCAACGCGCGGAGTTGTGGCCGACAATAGTCCATTGCGCCCATGCTGTTTCGCCCCACCACGGTTGCTCTTCCAAGGCGTTTTGCCGCCAGGATGAACGCCTCCGCATCTGCCCCCGTTTCTCCATCGCTCAGTATTACGAGTTTACCGCATGATACAGGCGTTATGGCGCCGTCTTCTTCAGGTTCCGCAGGCTCGAATACCCACCCTGACTTGTCTTCCAATTGGGATAACAGAGCTTCTATTTCATTGCGAACCTGGGAATTTTGCTCACGACGCAGTTGTGCCAGTAGCTCTGCTCTGAACAGGCGCTTATTGCCTTGGGAGTACAGCATATAAACGCCTTGTTCAGGCGCCAGGATGTTACGCGTTTCGCCCTGCCTGGCAAGAAGCGGAAGTAATACCTCAAAGCCGGCGTTTTGAGAATGACATTGCCGCAAGTCCAGTACCGTCCCGCTACATGCTGCTATTTGGCTGGCGTTAGCCCTCAAAAGATCGAGTATTTCTTCTTTGGTCTCGAGCGTGTCGAGCCTGATTATACAAATTCCGTCCATAAATCGAATACTCGTTTCACACTGTTGCTTTAACATAGGAAAACGCATAAGGCGAAGCCTCTCCTCGCCATTTCCCCTGCGCACGTGTACGGTATTGGAAAACTGCAGGGCGACTTGCCAGTCTTCGTTTTCGGTTATTTTGCAGCGCAACGTGCGCCATACCTGTTTATGATAATCAACAATGGAATTATTTTGCATCTTTGTGATAACGTCGCCTGGAGTAAAGCGGAAATCATCAAAAACCCGGGTTACGATGAGCACATCCTCATAACGTCGCACGCTAAATCCGGGAGACTGCGGCTTCCATGCCGCGCCGTCTCCTATCAACAGACGCGTACACGGATCGTTGTATGCGCCGATTTGTTCAAGAAGACATTGTATTAAAGCCCTGTCGCAATATCGCGGCGCGTGACTTTTTGTGGCGTCCATGGCAATGCGCTCAAGCATTCCGCTGTAATAACGCGGGCGCACATTTTGGCTCATGTCTTTAGCCGCCATATCCTCGGTTGCGATTTGAGCAAACAGGCTTTGCACCTTTAAATAGTCGCGCATGTTTCACCTCGAATGAGGGCGAAAGCTTTGCCGCTTTCGCCCTGCGTACATTGATTCAGCTAAGTTTCATTGCGGCGTTTTCTCCGGCAAGCTTTCCAAATGTCATGGCGAAGCCATGAGATATTCCCATTGTAATGCAGGGATAGTCCTGGGCAAAGCGATTGCCCGCGGTATTGCCGGCGGCGTACAATCCCGGTATAATTTCGTTGTTTTCATCCAGAACTCTGCAATTACCGTCAACCATAAGGCCAGAAACCATACAGAAAGCAGAAACATTCGATATTTCCGTCGCGTAGAAGGGCGCTTGCGCAATTGGATAGAGCCTGTCCGAGCGCTTTCCGAAATCAGAGTCGAAACCATCCTGTGCCAGCTGATTGTAGCGGTCGATGGTCGCCTTAAGGTTTTCATAGGGTATCTCCATCTTCTGGGCAAGCTCTTCAAGCGTATCACATATAAATGTAGTGCCTTCCTCCACGGTTTCACGCGTTGTCTGGCCAATCTTCTCAATATACTGTCCGAAGTTCATTTCTTCCTCGTCGTCTACAATGCCCCAATAGCAGGAGTGACCGGTAGGCATTGTTGAAAGTTGCTGAGGATAATTGTGATCGAATATCTGCCATAGTTTTTTACCAGGAGAACGTAAAATCTTGAACGAAAGGTAATTGCCTGCCACATCTTCATTCATGAAGCGCCTTCCGTGGTTGTCCACCAACAGGAAGGGGTCGCACCCGAGCGATCCTCCGAATGTATGCGTCATGATCGTATGCGCGCCGGGATCCACCTGAGCGCCGACCCACGCGCCAAGCTTCAGACCCATGCCCTGGTTGGTCTGCTTGCCGTCATCGGTAAAACTCGTCCATGTCCATCCCTGAATTTGGAAGGACTCCTTCGAATAATAGTCTCGCATGTGCTTATCCGCGCCGTAATCTCCGCAGCACAGACATACGCCGTTGGCGGCGTTGACCTTAACGACGCTTCCGTCGACGCGTTGCACGAACGCTCCGGCCACTCGTCCGCTTTCATCCTTGAACAGCTGGAGAACCTTGGTGTTGTAGTTTATGCTGCAAAGCGGGTCATTTTCCAGGTTTGCCATTATCTTTTCGCATACGGCAGAATTGCCGGGTCTGACAACCACGTTGTCGGGGAACATGGGATATATTTCGGAATCCAGATCCGCGTTAGGGTTCATGGGCCAGTTAAACGTACATACATACGTATTTCCGTCGTTGGCGTCAAAAGTACCATCGGGAAAGCCGTTCTCCGCCGGAGTCTTCTTAGGGTTGAGATATATGGCGTCTGGTACGGCGGCCAGATACCAGTCCATAGCTTCGCCGGAATGGTTTACCCAATGTTCCCACACGCCCTGGTCGGGTCTCCAATTGTTAGCCCGCATCTGATGCATGACGATTTTTTGCTTGGTTTGTTCGTCAAAGAATAAGCCCATATCGTTTTGATAGCTGCTGTTTATTACGCCGATCTGCCCGGAACGCACTTGAAAAGTGCTGCACTGTTCGGCCGCAAACACCTTTTTTCCAGCTTCGGCAGCCGCCCGGGTTGCGCATATGCCCGCAAGTCCAAGTCCGGCCACAAATACGTCAACATCCGTTTCTTCATCCCAACTCTCTATGGGATCCGGAGGGGTAAGGAAATCGGGGTGGAATATCCCTTCTTCGTCAAAGACGCCCCAGTTTTGTTCCGCCGTGGCGTTTACGAGTACGGTTTCACCCTTTGCCTGGGAAATGCAGGCATCCGCCGCCTGCTTAACGGCGTTGCTTGTCAGCGAAGCGCCGCTTATGGCGTCTACCTGAGCGCTTTGAGCCGTGAGTATCTGTCCGGCGAGCGTCTCGGCCGCGACAGTACCAAGGCCCTCTGTTTCACCCGACGCGTCAATTTTGACATCGGTGATGCTATTTGCGTCGAATGTCATCGTAACGGTAACAGTTCCCATTCCCTGCGCCGTGGCGCTGTAGGTACCGGGCTTATAGATTCCTTCCTCCGCTGTCGCCATGGAATTAAACACGCCTCCAAAAGCCAGACCCAGCGCACCTGCGGTTGTGCCGCGTAAAAAATCGCGACGAGATAAGTTTGCCATACATTTCATCCTTTCTATAGTGTGATACGCATGACAATATATTAACACATACAAGACGCCGGTTGAACGACCATTGCGCGGATTGGCGTTTTATCCGCGTGGATTGTCCGAAATACTTATGGACAAATGATGGCGCGGGATATATAATACCCATAAGGGAGGCATGGACATGATGCGCTTCGGGATATTGGAAGATGAAGCCAATTGCCGGGAACAGCTGCGCGAATATCTTAATCAGTTTAAAAGCGAAAAGGATGAACGCTTTTCAATCACCTTCTTTGAGAACGGCGAAGACTTCATCGAAAGCTATCAGGAGGATTTTGACCTGCTGATACTGGACATCCAGTTGGGGGGTATCGACGGCATGGAAGTGGCTCGTCGCGTGCGTCGAATGGACGAGAACGTGATAATCCTGTTTATAACCGCAATGCCACAATACGCCATACAGGGATATTTAGTAAGCGCAATGGGATATATGCTGAAGCCGATATCATATTTTGAGTTCAGCGAGGCACTGATAAGGGCCATACGGCGAATCAGGGAATATCGTGAAGGATTTTTAGTGGCGCGCACCCGCGAAGGTATGCTACATATCCCATATAGGGATATAACGTATATAGAAACACAGGGGCGCAGGGTATGCATCCATACCGTAAAAAGTGTTCATGAATGTAGCATGAAGATGCGAGAATTAGAAGCGATTTTGCCGCCCGACTGTTTCTTCCGATGCCACAATTGCTATTTGGTAAACCTGCGCCATGTATATAGCGTCGATCTTTGCGAGGCAACCGTAAACCAGGATCGCGTGGCGGTGAGCCGCTTGAAAAAAAACGCGTTTATGCAGGCTCTGGCCAGCTATGGAGGGAATGAGGCAAAATGACGCAGCATTTGTTATACCTGTTGTATACGCTTATGTTAGCGACGAGCACCCGCTTTTTTCTTCGCGGCCTTGCGAAGCGTCGGAAAGGATCTTGGGCTGAATGGCTGCCGTTTTGTCTTTATGTCATCACAGCGGCGTTGTTTCTATCATTTGGGTGTTCCCTTTGGAATTTTTATATTCCGCATTTTGTTATTACTATAATCTATATTTATGCAGTCTATCATCTGCCGCTTTCACAAGCCGCATTCTGGGGTGGCGTATTGTTTCTGGCAATTGATTCTATACCACGATTTTTATACCATATAATCCTTGAGCGATTTGATGACTACATGATACTGTCGGCGCAACATCCAATTATAGCGCTTTGCTTCATACTGGTCTGCTTTGCGATAAATCTTCTCTCGATATGGCTGTTGAGAAAGGTCTTGCATCCCGAGCGTGGAAGCCGTTTTGTGAGCATAAAGCTCATGTTCATGGTATTTATAATGGTACCAGTGATGTACATGGGCAATATTCAGTATTTTTTACCGTTTGATGGCTCTCAGACTCCGCTTAACGTATCGCTTATCCGCATACTGCTGTGCTATTTTGGCTTGGCGTCAATCGCAGCTATAGACTATGGTCTGCGTTATCGCGAAAACCAGCGCGAAAATGAATTCATACGCCGCCTGATGAAAGAGCAGCACCGGCAACACCAGCTCAGGCAGAACACGATCGATGAGTTGAACCGCGAATGCCACGACCTTAAGCATCAACTGGCGCTGATGCACGCGTGTAAAGACTTCGACGTACACAAAGTCTTCGCGCAACGTATGGAAGCCATTGTAAGAGGCCATGAAAGCATCGTTCAAACGGGAAACTCAGTATTAGATCTGATCTTGACGGAAAAACAGTCGGTATGCCAGAAAAAATCAATCCGTCTTACCTATATGGTCGACCCCAATCCATTGGAAGCGCTTTCGCCCATTGACGTCTGTACGATTTTCGACAATGCGCTCGAGAACGCAATCGAGGCGTCGGCAGAGGTAAATGATGCTCAGCGGCGCATTATCAATCTAAAGGTCACGCAAAAAAGCAGGCTAATGTATATACATATCGAGAATTATTTCGAACACAGTCTCAGATGGAAGGAAGGCGAATTGATGACGACAAAGAGCAGTATCAACTATCATGGATTCGGCCTTAAAAGCATTCGATACGCCATTTCTCAATATGATGGGCACATGAACATAAGCACGCGAGACAACTGGTTTCGCGTGGATATAGTCATTCCGCTGCCGGTGGAAGGCGCACAGGATTTCAGCGGCAAAACGCCGGAAATGGATGTTTCGTAAGATGGCGAGATCTTCCCGTCATGCCATAGGTGTCTCAGGGCGTGTTGACACTGATTCGCCCCTCCCAGCGTATGGAGCATACGACGGGAGGGGCGTGTTTTTCGCTGCGGCCTTATTTCCTGCCGTAAAGCGGTCCGAAGTTCTTGCAGGCGCGATAGTCGGCGCCCTCGCGATCCTTGGTTCCGAATGACGTCCAGGCGCTTGGGCGGAATATCTTCTCTTCGGGGACATTGTGCATATTCACGGGTATGCGCAGCATCGAGCACAGCGCTATGAGCTTATCGCCTATGTGTCCATAGGTGAAAGCGCCGTGGTTGGCGCCCCAGTTGTTCATGACGGAATAGACGTCGGTGAAGGCGTCGGTTCCGGTGATTCTGGGAGCGAACCATGTGGTAGGCCATGTGGGGTCGGTGCGGGCGTCGAGTATCTTATGCACCTCGTCGGGTATCTCGACCGTCCAGCCCTCGGCAAGCTGCAGAACCGGGCCAAGTCCATCCACGAGATTGAGCCTTACCATCGTCACGGGCATTCCGCCGCGGCTGCGAAGATGCGAGGAGTATCCGCCGCCCCTGAAATAGCCAAGATCGCCGTAGCACCAATCGACGGCGGACAGGCAATTCGCGGCTTCCTCGGGCGTTATCTCCCACCAGGGCTTCATGCAGTGTTCGCCCTTGTCGTTTAGATACTCTCCCGCCGCGTCGAGGGCAACGGCTCCGGAATTGATAAGGTGTATAATGCCGTTTTCCGCGAGTCCGTCAGGCTTCCATCCGCTTACGCGCTCAATCGCGGCGGGACTCCAATAGGTGCGCACGTCGGCAAAGCAGGAGGGGCAGCCGGTTACGAGTTTGCCAAGAAGCATCGAAAGGCCGTTGAGATGGTCGTTCTCGGTGGCTACGGGCAGCGGCTCGCGAATGCCGTTCCAGTCGAATGAAGACGAGAGGAAGGACTCCATAAAGTCGCCGTTGGGGAAATGATCCGTCCACTGGCGCTGACCCTGGAAGCCCGCGAGTATGGCGTTATGTCCGCAGGACTCCTCGACAAATCCCATCTCGGCGAGCTTGGGATTTCCTATCATGAGGTCGCGGGCGATTATGGCCATCTTGACGTTGGTTTCGAGCACCCACCTCTTGCGCTCGGGGTCGTGCTGCAATTCGGGGGGATTCTTATCCCAGCCGATGTTGCAATTCTCGTCGACCCACTTTATCGCCTTTTCGTATTCGTCCTTATCGTAAATGCCCTCTTCCCAGCGGCGTATGAATTCGCTCGAATCTATGGACTCGGAGCGCATTCCGAAATACTTCTCCAAAAGCTCGGGGCTGACGATGGAACCTGCGATGCCCATGGCGGTTCCGCCCATGGAAAGATAGCTCTTCCCGCGCATAGTCTCAACGGCTAAGGCGGCGGTGGCGAATGTTATGAGCTTTTCTTTTACGTCGTCGGGTATGATGCCTGAATCCTTGCCGTCCATTACGTCGTGCCCGTATATGCCAAAGGCCGGAAGTCCCTTCTGGCTGTGCGCCGCGAGGACGGCGGCGAGGTATACCGCGCCGGGGCGCTCCGTACCATTAAAGCCCCATATGGCCTTTGGGGTGAGCGGATCCATGTCCATGGTCTCGGAGCCGTAGCACCAGCAGGGAGTGACGGTCAGTGACACGCCTACGTTTTCACGGCGGAATTTGTCCGCGCAGTCGGCGGCCTCCTTGACGCCGCCTATGGTGCTGTCGGCTATGACGCACTCCACGGGCAACCCGCAGGGGTGCTTTACATTCTCGGTTATAATCCTGGCGGCGGCCTTGGCAAGAGTCATAGTCTGCTCCTCCAGGCTTTCGCGTACCCCACGGCGGCGTCCGTCAATAACAGGGCGGATGCCTACGCGCGGCAGTTCTCCGCAATAGCGGTTTACGGGTTCAGTCTTAACAAAAGCTTCCTTTTTAGCCATAATTTATCTCCTTTCAAAGTGACGGCTCCATGTTATCTTATACCATTATACAGCAATCGCCAAACAATATCAAGATACAAATATTACGAATA
>JAUNBY010000512.1 GCA_030526935.1 Clostridia bacterium | reverse complement strand
CATTTCCAGCATGATTACCTTTTCGAATTGATAGGGGCTGTCGAATTTGACGTGTGCCAGTTCCCTTATAAACGAGTTCATGTTAGCGGGGCTGTCGCCGCTTATTTCCGTAGGGCGCGAACACATAAGAGGCATCCTGACCGGATAATCGGCGTTTAGCTGCGCGTTAATTATCGAAGCCGCCGTTTCGATAACCGCGTCCTCGGTCGTGAGCGCATGGCTTTTAAACGATCCTACGGGATAAAGATCTATGAGAACCAGGGTATCCGGTCTCGCCGATTCCTCGTAGGTTCGAACAATCAATTCGCGCTTTCTCATGCTTAGCTTCCAGTGGACCTTTTTAAGCGCGTCGCCGGAGCGCCATGAGCGTATATCGCTTGGGGAAGCGTAGTCCTCCGTCATGCGGACAATTTGGCTTTCAGCAATGGTTCTGGATGAAATACTGATAGGTTCGAGCTGCGTTACCAGAGGGAGCGCCTCCACCTCGAATGAGTACCTTTCGGCTTTTCGCTCAAACTTTACAAGTCCAAATATATCGGTAACCGATATTCTTTCAAGCCCCACGCGATAAATTCCCCTGTGAGGACAGGTGATTTTGAAATCATATACCTGCGTCAAAAAAGGAAGCGCGCCTATTTCTATCTCGTCCACAGCCCCGGCGTCGTCGGGAAGCGAGAGTTTTAACGTTATGGCCTTTACCGGCAATACGCTCAAATGCCTGACGGTTACCGTAACCGGAATGCTCGCCCCGCGCTCGACGCTTCTTCGGGGACACTTAATGCGGGCTTTCGCGGTTAAAAGCGCCAACAGCGCCGAAGAAACGCCAAGGACGAGCATCATCGTCATCGCGCAAACAAGCAGGTAATATACCCTGGCTCCGGTGGAAAGCGCAACCAATAGCACCGCAACCGTCGCCAATATGAAATACGCCGCCCTTTTAGTCACGACATTCTCACCGGAACCTGCACGGAACTTATGACCGCCTGAAGCACCTTCTCCGGCGACATATTGCGCATTCTCGCCTCTGGCGAGAGCATGAGCCTGTGAGAGATGACGTTTGGCGCCATCCTCTGCACGTCCTCGGGCGTGACGTAATCGCGTCCGGAGAGCATGGCCCTGGCCTGCGCCGCTTTTAAAAGGGCTATGGCGCCCCTTGTGGATATGCCCAGCGTAAGACCCGCGTGCTTTCTTGAGGCTCCCGCGATGAGCGAGACATATGAGCGCACTTCTTTGGATGTATAAATCTGCGACGCCTGCTGTTGCATTTCGATGATTTCCTGGCTCGTGCAGATTGGCTTTATTTCCTCAAGCGGCTTTGCGCCCGAGGTGTATCTTTCGAGTATGTCCGTCTCCTCGTCAACCGTCGGGTAGCCGATTGAAATCCTCATGAAGAACCTGTCGAGCTGCGCTTCGGGCAGCGGATAGGTTCCCACGAAATCGACGGGGTTTTGCGTCGCCAGCACTATAAAGGGGCGGGGCATTCTGTAAGTCGTGCCGTCTACCGTGACCTGTCCTTCCTCCATGACCTCGAGAAGGGACGACTGCGTTTTGGGGCTTGTGCGATTTATTTCGTCGGCCAGAACCATCTGGCTCATTACAAGCCCCTCGTGAAATTCAAGTTCTCCGGTTTTGAAGTTTACGATTGAGAATCCCGTTATATCGCTCGGAGTTATGTCGGGCGTAAACTGAATGCGCTTGAAAGAACAGCTCAGGCTCCTCGCCAGCGCCGAGGCCAGCGTGGTCTTACCCACCCCCGGCACGTCCTCTATGAGCACATGTCCCTGGCAAACGAGAGACACGAGCATCAGATCTACGACCTCGGTCTTTCCGATTATGACCTTGCCAATGTTCTGCTCCAGCGCCTTTACGATATTCTGTGTCGATTGCATATAGTTACTCCATATATTTTTACCCCTGGGGGCTATCACAGTATACACCGATACGGCTCGCCATTACAAGCTTTATTATGAAAACTCTATAATAATGGATTTATTTGGCTATGAGAAGTGGGATGCGCCGCGTCTCGCAAATCTTTCCGGGCTTTCCGCGCCATGTTGCGAGGA
>JAUNBY010000057.1 GCA_030526935.1 Clostridia bacterium | reverse complement strand
TGCGCTGCTGGGTCTTGACCTTCTCGATGAAGTTTACATCGTCGAGTCCGTCGATGAGTTTTTGGGCGTAATCGGTTATGCGGAGCATCCACTGGCTTTTTACCTTGCGGACGACCTCGCCGCCGCAGCGCTCGCACACGCCCGCTACGACCTCCTCGTTGGCAAGGCCGACTTTACATCTCGTACACCAGTTGATTGGCATTTCGGTCTTATACGCGAGTCCCTTTTCGAACAGCTTCAGGAATATGAACTGCGTCCACTTGTAGTATTGGGGATCGGTGGTATTGACCTCGCGGGAATAATCGAATGAAAAGCCCAGCCTTTTAAGCTGCTCGCGGAAACGGTTGACGTTTTGTTTCGTGACCACGGCGGGCTGTATTCCGGTCTTTATTGCGTAGTTCTCCGTAGGAAGGCCGAAGGCGTCGTATCCTATGGGAAAAAGTACGTTATAGCCCTCCATGCGCCTTTTGCGGGCGATTATGTCCATGGCGGTATTCGAGCGGGGATGACCAACGTGAAGCCCCGCCGCGGAGGGATAGGGAAACTCTATAAGAGGGTAAAACTTGGGCTTGTCGTGACTGGATTCGGCGTTGAATGTGCCTCGCTCCTCCCAACGTTCCTGCCATTTTTTCTCGATAGTCGCCGGATCGTATGCCGGAATCTGCTTCATATCAATTGCTCCTTTGGATTGATCGACAATAATGATGAAATTATAGGCTTTTGCGGTTGAATTGTCAATCCCTTTCCGAAAGAAAAAGGGCGATTGCTTATTTGCGTATTTCATGCAGCTGACTTATATCATCCAGACCGGGATGATAAATTTGTTATAATCCATGTTGTTATAAATACTTGTTTATACAAATAGAACGGGACTCCACTGACATATGGAATCCCGTCATGTAAATTCAATTTAATCAGTTCAAGCCTACTCGTTCTCCGCTTCAGCCTGCGAATCTTCCTCCACCGGTTCCTCGGCAACTTCTACGGAAGCTTCCGCTTCTTCCACGGCTTCAGTCGCAACCTCAGCGGGGGATTCGATGGGGAACTCGTCGGCTATATCGTCGGCGGAATTAAGTCCTTCGAAGGCCTCGTCTTCGAGCACGGCTCTGATAGACAGCGATATGCGGCGGGATTCGGTGTTGACGTCCAGAATCTTCACGCGAATTATATCGCCTACGTGTACCGCGTCCTCAACCTTGGCGATGTGCTTGAGCGCGCACTGCGAAATATGCACAAGTCCGTCAAGACCCGGTTCCAATTCCACGAAAGCGCCGAAGGTGGTTATACGCACAACCTTACCGGTGACTACACTGCCAACGATATACTTCTCGCCGGCGACGTCCCACGGGCGGGGTTGCGTCTGCTTATAGGAAAGCGAAATGCGTTCCTTTTCGGGATCGAGGTTCAGAATCTTGACGGGGATTTCCATCTTGACGCTGACAACCTCGCTGGGATGCTTGACCTTGTGCCACGCGAGATCCGTCACGTGAACCAGTCCGTCTACGCCGCCGATGTCGACGAAAGCGCCGAAATCGGTTATGCGGCGAACGATACCGTTGAGCACCTGGCCGACCTCGAGGGTGTCCCAAATCTGCTTTTTGCGGGCGGCTTCCTCGACTTTGAGGACTTCCTTGCGGGAAGCGACAATGCGCTTTTTAGCCTTCTCTACGTCGATTATCTTGAGCTTCATTTCCTTTCCGACAAAATCAGCGATCTTGTCGACGTAGTGAAGCGAGAGATGGCTCGCCGGGATAAAGGCGCGAATGCCGAGTACCGTGGCGATGAGACCGCCCTTGACAACCTCTTTGCCGACGCCGTCTACGAATTCACCGGATTCGAATTTGGCGACTATCTCATCCCAGTTCTTCTTGTCGACGACATTGCGCTGGGAAAGCAGAACGTTTCCTTCGCCGTCGTTGACCTTGACGACCTGAACTTCTATCTCGTCGCCTATTTTGACGTCGGGCGTTGCCAGGTCAGCCTTCTTAACCAGACCATCCGCCTTATAGCCTACATTTACGCAAACTTCGTCTTCGGTAATCTGCAATACCGTTCCGACTACGGTTTGACCGGGTCTCAACTGAACCAGAGTCTTATCGACGCTGGCCATAAAGTCGTCTTCCGGATTGACTTCCGAGACGGCGGGCGCCGCGCTCTCAACATTGGCTTCGGTTTTTACGACGTCCGCTTCCTGCTGCTGAATCTGGTTTTCCTGTTCCTGTTCCTGCCTGACGATGTCGCTCATTAGTGTTACAACCTCCTTAACGTATGCGTCGGTAGTCAAACCGACCCTCGTTATCCAGTTAATTTCGCCATATTCCTTCAAAGTCCTGCTTAATTACACGCATTTACAAAAATTTTACTATCATTTTGGCGCCGCGTCCGTTTTCGCCAGGGCGTACACCGCTTTTTCTATTGCGGACGTAGCTTCGCTCAGCGCGGCGCTCGTAGGTCTTTTCAAGATATCTCCCAGAGGAACGCTCTTGCCAAACGCAATGCGAGTCGCGCGGAAAAACCCGGTTCTGCGGTCTATATATACGGGTATGACGGGAGCCGCGGACTTCGCCGCTATAAGGGACACGCCGTTTTTAAACTCTTTTCCTCCCTTAAACTCCCGCTTTCCCTGTGGGAATATTCCGAAAAGCCTGCCCTCGTTCAATATCGAAATGGCCAGCTTAACCGACGAAAAGTCGCTGCCCGACCTGTCGACCGGGAAAGCTCCGAGCGCTTTCAACATGCTTCTAAGGCCCCATATGTCGAAAAGTTCCTTTTTTGCCATAAAATTTACTTGCCTGTCGACGGCGCAGACGATTTTTATCGGATCCATCAGCGACTTGTGGTTAGCCGCCAGAATCGCCGACCCATCCTGGGGTATGTTTTCTGCGCCCGTCACCCTTATCGGAGAAAAAATCATGAACAGTACGCGCACTATGGCGCGGGCTATGGTATAAAACCTGTTACTCACGGCACATCGCCTCCGTCATCCCCGTTTTTTCAGCGACTATGTCGATTGCGCGCAGTATCGACTGTTCAAGGGATAAGGACGTAGTGTCGAGAGCCACGGCGTCCTGTGCCTTTTCAAGCGGCGAGAACTCCCTTGTGCTGTCATCGTGGTCGCGCTTAATCATATCGGCGAGTACGCGCTCGTATGTCGCGTCGATGCCCTTTTCTAGCAGTTGCTTTAATCTGCGTTTGGCGCGAGCTTCCACGGACGCAACGAGATATATTTTCACGCTCGCGTCCGGCAATACCTTCGTGCCTATATCGCGCCCATCCATAACCACGCGCATGTCTTTCGCCATTTGCCTTTGCATATCGACGAGGCGCGAGCGTATTTCTGGGTATTTCGAGCAGGCGGAAGCCAGCATGGATATTTCGTCCGAGCGCAACTCGTCCGTCACGTCCCTTCCGCTTACATACACGCGCTGAACTCCCGATACGTATTTCACGTCGATATCTATCTCGCCGGCTAGCCTTCCGACGGCTTCGGAATCGTATACGTCCACGTCTCTTTCCGTGAGCCATATTGCCGCCGCGCGGTACATCGCCCCGGTATCAAGATTCAGGCAGTTAAACTTCCTGGCTATGGTACTGGCTATGGTCGATTTTCCCGCTCCCGCCGGCCCGTCGATGGCGACAGAAAAGTATTTGTTCATCATTTCACTTCCTACAGTATGATACGATATGCCTTTCGAATCATTATACCACAAATGGCGTCAAATGAAAACGATTTTTTGAAGAACGATGCTCGCGGATTTCACAATACAAAATTATTATTATCTGGTTGTGTTTTATCTGCACGGATGGTATAATTTTATCCGGAAAAAGAAAGGACATCGTGATGATAAGCGTATGTATAGTCGGCCCTAACAGCTATATCGGCGCGAGCGTCGAAAGAAGACTCGTGGAATTTCCCGACAGCTACAGGGTTTTCAAAATAAGCGTGAGAAATGACGGGTGGCAAAACTGCGACCTTTCGCGTTATGACGTCGTGATATACGCGGCTGGAATAGTGCATCAACGCGAGAAAAAGAACAACCGCGATATATACTACAGCGTCAACCGCGATAAGACGGGCGAGTTTGCAAGGGCGGCAAAAAAGGCGGGAGTAAGGCAGTTTATATTTCTGTCGAGCATGAGCGTATATGGCATGAGTTCCGGCCACATAACGAAGGATCTCGAACCGCGCCCCGATACGCATTACGGAAAGAGCAAGCTCGAAGCCGAGAATCTGTTGAAAGAACTCCAATCGGACGATTTCGCGGTCGCCATCGTTCGCCCGCCGCTGGTTTACGGGCGAGGCTGTAAAGGCAATTATCCACGGCTCAGTCGCCTCGCGACGACTTTCCCGATATACCCCCGCTTTACTAACAAACGGAGCTTCGTCTATATCGGAAATCTGGCAGAGGCCATAAAGCTCATTATAGATTCCCGCCTTTCGGGGACGTTTTTCCCTCAAAATCGCGAATACGTCGATATAGGTATGCTGGTGCCGGATATAGCCCGGCTGCACGGCAAAAAGACATTGCTGATACGCGGATTTGGACGCATTCTCAGGATAACCGGAATGATGGGCGGAACCTTCGAAAAGGTATTTGGCGATTTGACCTACGATATGGACATGTCAACGCAGCCCAACGGGTATCAGATATATGGATACGAGGAGTCGATCTCTTTGACGGAGGGGGTAATTCCGGGTGAAAGGCCTTAGGTCGAGAATAGATTACGTATTAAAGCACAATCCTCTTGCGCAGGCCGCGTATGTCAACGCGGTCAGCCTCGCTATGCGAGTGTTTGGCGCGTTTGTGAAAACAGACGATAAGCTCATACTGTTCTCGGCGCACGGGCGAGGCTATAACGACAGCCCGCGCGCCATATACGAGGCCATGAAGAAAGACAGCCGCTTCGACGGGTATAAATTCGTATGGGCGGTCGAAAATCCTAAAAAAGCGAATATCCCCGGATGCGCCGTCATCGCCCCCGATACCCCGGGATACTTTATGACGAGCCTGAAAGCGGGATATTGGATCACCTGCGTAAACATAGAGCGCGGGTTGAGGTATAAAAAGAAGGACACCCGATACCTCAACACCTGGCACGGCATACCCTTAAAGACCATAGGTAACGCCGCCAACGGACGAAAGGACTACGACTTTTCGCATATAGACTTTTTTTGCTGCTCCTGCGAATACGATAAGGCTATATACCAACGCGATTTCGGCGTAAAGCCCCAAAGCCTGATAGAGTCGGGGCTTCCCAGAAATGACGCTCTTTACCGTGCGGACGGGAATAAAGTAAAGGCCGTTCGCGACAAACTTTCGATACCGGACGGCAAAAAGGCCATACTTTACGCCCCGACGTGGCGCGACAGCACCGACGGGGGGATGAGCTTCACGCTCAAGCCGCCCATAGATTTGGAGCTTTGGCGGGAAAAGCTCGCGGACGATTACGTGCTTCTCGTAAGGGCGCACGCCTATACCGACGCGCTCGACGTAAAGGGCGGCGACGGCTTT
Source organism: Clostridia bacterium (assembly GCA_030526935.1). Taxonomy (GTDB): domain Bacteria; phylum Bacillota; class Clostridia; order Christensenellales; family Aristaeellaceae; genus JAUNBY01. The sequence continues at coordinate 6,402 of JAUNBY010000057.1, read as the reverse complement.
GTCAGGGACGTGTCGGATTACCCGGACGTAAACGAGCTTATGATAGCCTCGGATATTCTGATAACCGACTATTCGTCCATAGCCTTTGATTACGCCATACTGCTGCGTCCCATAATCTGCTTTGGCTACGACTATGAGGAGTACAAAAAGTCCCGCGGATTGTACCTCGATCTTGACGATGTCATGCCCTCGGGCGTCGTTCGCGACGAGCGGACGCTTCTCGCGCGCATAGAGAACATGGACTACGTGGCCGAGGCTCAAAAAACCCGCGGGTTTAAGGACGCCTTCCTTCAATACGGGTCTGACGCCACCCGGATTTGTATAAACGCGTTATTTGGGGAAAAATGAAACTGTTATTTATATTGAGCATTGGCCTTGACGTTCCGGGGCCGTCGGTACATATACTGTCGTCTTTGTTTGAAGAGCTTTCAAAGAGGCACGAGGTTCGCGTGATACTCAAAAAGCACGCAAACGGCCATCCTCTCCCCTCCTCTCTCGAAGCGTCCGGCGTAAGTTTTCAGTTTATAGAATCCGCGCCCGTCGGAAAAAGCAACCTCGCCATGAGGTATATCGACCAGTTGCGCTACGTAAAAAAAGTAAGCGTGCTTTTGCCGGGGAATTCGGATTGCGACGCGGTCTATGTACACTCCAACACCGCTCAACTGGCGTTTTGCAGGGCAATAAGGCGGCATATCAAAGGGGCGAAACTCGTACTCAACGTTCAGGACATATTCCCCGAAAACATGGCCTGCGCGGGGCTTATATCGAACAGGCACCCCGTGTATCTGGCAATGTCCTTTATGCAGCACCGCGCCTATCGCGCGGCGGACGCGGTGATAACGCTGTCTGACGACATGAAGCGCACCATAGAATCATCCGGCGCTCAAAACGTCGAGATAATACCCCTTTGGAGCTACGACGACGAAGTGAGCACCGTCCCCGAAAGCGATAATCGCGTCCTTCGCGAGTATCCCGAACTAAAAGGGCGCTTTCTGGCGGTCTATGCCGGAAATACCGGCAATATGCAAAACGTCGAAATAATACTCGAAGCGGCGAAGCTACTCGCGGACGTTCCCAGCGTCTCATTCGCCATAGTCGGCGACGGGGTGCGGCTCGAGCGCTTAAAGGCCATAAAGACCGCGAATAAACTTGAAAACGTCGTCTTCCTTCCCATGCAGCCAAATACGCTCGCGCCCGACGTATACTCGATGGCGGGAGTCAATCTGATAACTCTTAAAAAGGGCGTCATAAACACCGCATTTCCCTCAAAGACCACGACCTGTCTGGCTGTAGGCAGACCCATAATCGCCTGCGTGGACAATGATTCAAACTACGCGGATATGATAAGGGAATTGGACAACTGCCGGGTAGTGCCCTGCGACGACGCGAAGGCTCTCGCCGGGGCAATACTCGCGATTCGCGATTCCCGCGCCCATATAAGCGAAAAGGCGCGGAAGCTGTACGCCGAAAGGCTAACGCCGTCGGCGGGCATAGCCATGCACGAGGCGCTTTTTACCCGACTGAAAGGAAGCGAAATCCGTGAACGATAAGAAGAAGATACTGCATCTGTGCCTTGGAAACGCGTATGTCGAAGGGTACAGCTATCAGGAAAACATGCTGACAAAGTTTCACGCGCAACTCGGATACGACGTTAGTATCGTCGCCTCCCTTTCCTCATACGACGAAAACGGAAAGACCTGCTTTCTCGAAAAGGGATCGAGCTTCATAAACGAGCACGGCATTCCCGTGACGAGGCTCGACTACCGAGATAAATCCGGCCTCGCCCGAAAGCTGAGAATCCGCCGCTATATAGGCGCATACGAAGCTATAGCCCGCGAGAAGCCCGATATACTGTTCATACACGGTTGCCAGTTCAACGACATGAATCGGGTTGTCAAATACCTTAAGGAACATCCACAAGTCGCGGCCTACGTCGATAATCACGCGGACTTTTCCAATACCGCGACCAATTTTATCTCAAAATATATCGTCAACCGCGTGATTTGGCGTCACAGCGCGCGGCTCATCGAACCTTATGCCCGGAAGTTTTACGGGGTTTTGCCCGCGCGGGTGGATTTCCTTATAAACGAATACGGCATACCCGCCGGCAAGGTGGAGCTTCTCGTGATGGGCGCCGATGACGACGAGGTGGCGAGGGTCGCGCATCCGTCGGTCGGAAAAGCCGTAAGGGAAAGGCACGGCATAACTTCAGACGACTTTTTGATTGTCACGGGCGGGAAGATTAACCGCTTCAAAACCCAGACCCTGCTCCTGATGAAAGCCGTGAGATCGCTCGGCAAGGATAACGTAAAGCTTCTGGTATTCGGAAACGTCGTTGCGGAACTCAAGGACGAAGTTATGGCGCTTTGCGACGGCAAGACGGTTATATTCGCGGGCTGGCTCGACGAGGCGGGTTCCTACGATTACTTCTCGGCGGCTGATCTCGCGGCGTTTCCCGGCAGACACTCCGTCTACTGGGAGCAGGCCGCCGGACAGGGCATACCGCTAATGGTCAAGCGCTGGCCGGGGACGACGCATGTTGACGCCGGAGGTAATGTCATATTCCTCGATGAAGACAGCGAGGAGGAAATGTCGAGAAAGCTCCGAAAACTCATCGACGACCCCGAGGCATACGCCGGAATGAAAAAAGCCGCAGTAGAAAAGGGAATGAGGCAGTTTTCCTACAGGGATATCGCCCTTAGAAGCGTGGAGGGTAAGGAGTAATATGGCACAACTCAAAAACCTCCTGGTAGTATCTGAACGCTATCCCGTCGAGGGAGAGCCTGTATTTACTTTTTTGGACGAACTGTTGGTGGCTCTTAATTCGCTTGGCGTCAATATAACGGTCATATCGCCGCAAAGCGCGACCCGGCTTCTATTCAGAAACGCCGTCAAGACTCCCCGAAAATGGCTCAGGACGACCTCGGACGGAGGATTTTGGATACATCAGCCCCGCTATATATCCCTCAGCAACAAATTGAAATGCTTAAGAAGCGTCAACCTCACAAGCTACAGACGCGCCGTCAGGCGCGCGGCTTTGGCGCTGGACGGGGATTTCGACGCCTGCTACGCGCATTTCTGGCATTCCGCCGTAGCGGCAGGTCTGGCGCTTCCCGACAAGCCGCTTTTCGTCGCCTGCGGCGAGCATAAGGTAAAGCCTGAACTTGCCGGTGACGTCAGGCTTATACTTAAAAGCGTAAAGGGCGTCGTGAGCGTGTCGAGCGTCAACAAACGCGATTGCGCGCAGATTTACGGCGTATCCCCCGATATAGTCGAAATCATACCCAACGCCGTGGATACGGATTTATTCTTCCCCCGCAATGACCGGGATTGCACGCGGCGTGAATTGGGATTGTCGGATGGCGACATGGCCATCGCCTTCGTCGGCTGGTTTGACGAAAGGAAGGGCGTCAAGCGCCTCGAGGCGGCGTTGAAGGGTCTTGAAGATGTCAAGGCCGTATACATAGGATATGGCGCCATGGTTCCCACCGGGGATAATATTGCCTATTGCGCGAGAACCCCCCATGATGAAATACCGCGTCTATTGAGCGCCTGCGACGCGTTCGCCCTTCCGACGAGAGCCGAAGGCTGCTGCAACGCCATCGTCGAGGCTATGGCCTGCGGGCTTCCCATTATTTCATCAGACCGCGAATTCAACGACGATATTCTAAACGACAATAACTCCCTTCGCGTAGACCCCGACGACGTGGACGCCATAAGGCGCGCCGTCGTCATCCTTCGAGATGACGAGGCGCTGCGTGAAAAACTTGCCCGCGGAAGCCTCGAATCGGCAAAGGAACTTGGGATAAGGCGCAGAGCGCAGAGAATAAAAGAGCATATTGAGAACAGGATATGATAAGGCGGAAATGAACTCAAAGCCGCGCGTCTACCAGACGCTCTCATAATAGACATGCGAAACGAAAGGAAGGTTTATATGACGCTTAAGCCAAATATTGTCATAATCGGAGCCGGCAGCGCAACATTTACAAAGAATCTCATCGGAGACCTTCTGTTGATGAAGGACATGGATCTGGGAAAAATCGCCCTGGTAGACATCGACGTTCAAAAGCTCGAGGTGATGGACGGCATTGTGCGCAAGATGGCGGCGCAGGCGGGACGCAACGTCGATATTATCTCGACCACAGACCGCCTTGAAGCGCTCCCCGGCGCTGATTACGTGATAAGCACCATATCCTGCGGAGGCGCGCAAATTTACAAGCGTGATCTGCAAATCTGCGATAAATACGGCGTTCACCCCGTAATAGGCGATATTATAGGCCCTACGGGCATGTTCCGGCTGCTTAGGGCATATCCTTCCATACTCGCGATTGTCAGGGACATGGAAAAGCTTTGTCCCGACGCTTATTTCTTCAACTACACCAATCCAATGGCGCCCATATGCCTTGCGCTCTCACGCGCGACGACGGTCAAGACCTACGGTTTTTGTCACAGCGTTCAGGGAAGCGCCGAAGGACTCGCCAATTATTTGAATATCGAGCCGGATAAACTTCACTATTGGGCTGCCGGGATAAACCATATGTCATGGTATCTTTCTTTGAAGGTTGACGGCGTGGACGTATATCCGCAGCTTATGAAACTGGCTCAGGACTGGAACGACGTGGATGAAGCCTCAAAGCGTGAAGGTTCCTACTCCAGGATGTTCGACGACTTCACCGATCGCGTTCGCTTTGAGATAATGAAGCAGTTCGGCTACTATGTTTCAGAATCTCCCTATCACATGAGCGAGTATGTGCCTTACTTCCGCAAAAACGAACAGACCATAAAAAAGTGGGGAGTTGACAGGCGTTGGTGGCTCGCGCACGAATTGGCTAACGACGAGTATTATGATGAACTCAAGTCGATACTAAGGGACGGCAAAGATGTTGAATTCTCCATGACGCGAGAGTACGCCCCAAAGATCATAAGGGCCAATGTAAAAGGCGAGATATTCCGCGCCAACCTGAACGTCATGAACACCGGGCTCATCACCAACATACCCGACGATTGCTGCGTCGAGGTTCCATGCTACGCGGATTGCGAAGGCATACATCCCTGCTACGTCGGCAAACTCCCCGACGCGCTTGCCGGCCTTAATATGTCGAACATAGGCACGCAAAAGCTCATGGCGCGCGCCGCCAACGAGAAAAAGCTCGAGTGGATATATCAGGGCATACAACTCGACCCGTTGACGGCCGCAATGTGCGAGCTCGATCAGATTCGCCGGATGACGGCGGAATTAATACAGAATAACATTGAGTTCGTGGGGGACTTTACGTAAGCCGGCGCTCAGACCTCCCGATCCTCCAGCCCCGGAGCGTACCGCCTTATAGCCCACAAAAGCGGAAGCCCCAGCACGTAACACGCCCCAACCTCGCCCGCGCCTACCGTGAGGGCGCTGAACCAGAAGGGCATGTTTTCTATCGTGAGAGACAGAACAAGGCCGATTATCAAGGCGTTCGCGACTACCGGCGCGGCGGCGGCTAAGACCGGCTTTTTACGAAGCCTTCTCGTAATTATCGCGGCGATGAGAGTGGCGAGGGTTCCGAATACTATGTCAAGCGCGGAAGCGGAACCGAACAGGTTCGCCACGAGGCAGCCGACCGCGAGGCCCGGTATCGCGGCGGGGGTAAGTATGGGAAGTATCGTCATGGCCTCGGACACGCGAAGCTGAACCGCCGCGAAGCTCATTGGAGCGAGGAGCAGCGTTATCGCGGCGTATACCGCCGCGATAATTGCCGCATGTGTAATATAACGCGTTTTATTCATAATCTAAAACTCGGCGAAGCGCGTCGTCCTCGGGAACGGCAGCACGTCTCTTATGTTGGCAATTCCGGTAAGATACATTATAAGCCTCTCAAAGCCCATTCCAAATCCCGCGTGTTTGCAGGTTCCGTACTTGCGAAGTTCCAGATACCACCAGTATCCCTCGACATCCATGCCAAGTTCCTCTATCCTCTTTGTCAATACGTCAAGGCGCTCCTCTCTCTGGCTTCCGCCGCAAAGTTCGCCTATTCCCGGAACCAGCAGATCCGCGGCGGCGACGGTCTTTCCGTCCTCGTTCATGCGCATGTAAAACGCCTTTATCTCCTTGGGATAGTCGGTCACGAAGACCGGGCGTCCGAAGTGCTTTTCGGTGAGGTACCTTTCATGCTCCGTCTGAAGGTCGCAGCCCCAGAATACGGGATATTCGAACTGGGCGCCGCTGTTTTTGAGTATCTCTACGGCGTCGGTATAGCTTACGCGGGCGAACTCGGAATCCCTCACATGCTCGAGCCTTTCTATAAGCCCCTTATCCACGAAGTTGTTTAAAAACTCCATTTCCTCTGGGGCTTCCTCGAGTACGGCGGCGATTATGTATTTTATCATAGACTCCTGAAGCATCATATCCTCGTCGAGAGTGGC
>JAUNBY010000511.1 GCA_030526935.1 Clostridia bacterium | reverse complement strand
ACCATATATTAGAACCAAAGTATTACGACTTACTACCTTGCATTATGCCTCCGAATAGGATACAATAATTATAATAGGTGTTTTTCACCTTTATGATTATCGAGGAGGCAGGGGATAAAATGTGGATGAAGGCAATAACTGTAGCGATAGTCGCCACCGCTATTGCCTTTTTTTCATGCCAGTCCTCCTTTGCCACTTTGCGCACGGACGCCCTTATCAACGAGAGGCTTCGGGTTCCCGACGACGGACAGGCGCACGAATTTGTGTTCACATCCACCACGAACAACCTCTACGATTTTCAATCCTTTGGCGACGGCTTTGCCATCGCCACGCTGTACGAGGAAGACAACGACGATCCGCTGATTTCGGCGGAGGGTTTTTTCTTCACCTATCGATTGAGAGCCGACACGACATACGTTTTGAGCGTCGTATCCGAAATCGATTCCTCGGAAGTCGAGATAATGCGCTCGACGCTCGGGCGTTCGTTTGCAAAGCCCATAGAACTGACCGAATTGACGCTTGGCTACGACAAGGCCATCGCCCGCGCCTACGACACGCACTGGTTTAAATTCATCGCGCCTTCGAGCGGCATATATGTAATCAGAAGCATATCGGAAATCAACATGGTGGGCTATCTGCTCGATTCACAGGGGCGAACGATCGCGCTGTCGGACAATTTATACAGCCCATATTGCCTTGATTTCAGAATGATACGGCAACTGACGCAGGGCGAGGTTTACTATGTTCGAATCAGCGGGCGCGGCGGGGAGACGGGTAACTACAGCATATCCGTAGCGATATCCGGGCCTACGGACGCTATTCCCACGAGTATATCCATGTCCGAATCGGAAATCGTCATGCAGGTAGGCGAACAGCATCAACTCTCGGCAGCTTTTGAACCTTTTAACGCCATAACGGATGCCGTGTGGATGTCGAGTGACAACTCTGTCGCGAGCGTCGACCGCTCGGGAAATATAGTCGCGAACGACGCGGGAAGCGCCTGGATAATCGTATCGGGTCTCGCAAACACGAGCGCCCGATGCCTCGTGACGGTAACGCCAAAGCCTGTAACGGGAATATCGCTCGAAGCGGAGAGCTTTGAAATGCACGTAGACGAGATGACGCATATAACCGTCACACTAGAACCGGAAAACGCGACAAATCGCGGGGTTATCATAACCAGCAGCGACGAATCGATAGTCGCCGTAGGACGCCGCAACAATATCATCGCGCGGGGAGCAGGCGTGGCCACTATAACCGCGACGAGCATAGACGGAGGCCATGAAGCTACGGCCACCGTCACCGTCAATCCCGCCAGGCCCGTCTACAGGGCGCTGGTCATGGCGCAGCAGAGATACGCCGACGGGCGCACGCGCACGGGCGCGATAAATACCGCTCAGGGCATAGTCGATTTATTGAACAGTCAATCATATGCTCCCGAGGTCACTATGCGGCTTGATACCACGCGCCAGGAAGCCATATCCGCCATACGCGACGCGTTCGACGGCGCGAAATCGACCGATATTTCAATACTTTACCTTTCTGGGCACGGAGGCGTCACGGGAGATAAGGCGTGGATAGAATTCAACGACGGAAAGAGGCTCACCGCCCGTCAACTGGAAAGGGAATTGAGAAGCGTAAAGGGGATCATAGTCCTCATTATAGACAGCTGTCAAAGCGGCGCGTTTATTTCAACCGACTATGAAAGGTACAACTCAAAGTTGCTGGAAGCTTTTTCGGCGGGTTCGAGTACGCGGCTCATAAGCAGCAAATACCGCATACTCACATCGTCATGCGCCTCGCAGGACAGCTATCGCTTCAGCGCCGACGGGACTAACACAGAAAACTCCATGTCCACCGCGTTTGGGCGCTCGCTCACCGAATCCGGAGGTTTCGACATGATAGGCGACCGGCGGACGGCACAGCGCGCCGACCTCAACGGCGACCATATCGTGACGCTGCACGAAGCTTATCTGTACACGTCCCGCCGCGTAAGACAGTTTCTATCGCGCGCAAATGTCGTTCAGGACGTACAGGTATATCCCGCCGGATCTCAGTTTCAGCTGTT
>JAUNBY010000056.1:6502-11993 GCA_030526935.1 Clostridia bacterium | reverse complement strand
GCTCTGGTTGTTTTCTTCGTGTGGACAAACGCACGCCAGACCGTCGCGCGCCAGCAAAACGCCGCCGAAGAAGCGCGCCGCGCCAACAAAGCAAAAAGCGACTTCCTCTCCCGCATGTCTCACGATATGCGCACGCCCCTCAACGGCATCATAGGCATGTGCTACATAGCTCAGGATCACCTTGGCGACAACGACGCCATATCCGACTGTCTTCATAAAATCGACCTCTCCTCACGGCAGCTGATGATGCTCATAAACGACGTGCTTGACGTGTCCCGCATCGAGCAGGATCGCGTGGAAGTACACGCAACCGCCGTTGACCTTCGCGAATTGGTTAGCGAGTGTTGCGTTCACGTCGAAGTGCTGGCCGCGCAGCGCAATCTGAACCTGGAAAAGGATATTACGGGGCTTAAAAACCCCTATGCGATGGCCGACAGACAGATTATTATACAGATATTGACAAATCTCATAGGCAACGCGGTCAAGTTTACGCCGCCGGGCGGGCGCGTAAGCGTGCGCATTCGCGAAACGCAGGACGATCCGGCTTTGTATCAGATGATCGTTGAGGATACCGGCGTTGGCATGAAGCCGGAGTTTATAGAACACATGTTCGAGCCGTTCGTACAGGAGGACGGCGGCAGCCGCTCTCAATACAAGGGGAGCGGTCTGGGTCTTACCATAGTAAAGCGCCTTGTCGATAAGCTCGAAGGCAAAATTGAAGTTCACAGCGTTATAAACGAGGGTACACGCTTTACCGTGACGCTGCCGCTTACATACTGCGCCGCTCCCGAACAGGCGGCGCCAAAGTCCGCCAATGGCTCGGAATTATCGGATCTGACAGGCATGCACGCTCTTGTGGCCGAGGACAACGAAATCAATCGCCAGATAGCCATGACGCTCATCGAGAAATTCGGCCTTACGGCCGACGCTGTCATCGACGGCAAAGAAGCCGTCGAGCGCTTTTCAAGTTCGCCCGTCGGATATTACGACGTGATTCTGATGGATATTCGTATGCCCGTAATGGACGGACTTGAAGCCAGTCGCGCGATTCGCGCCCTGCCGCGCGAGGACGCGACCAGAATACCCATCATTGCCGTTACAGCCGACGCCTTTACCGACGATATCGAAAAAACCCGCGCCGCCGGCATGGACGCGCACATCGGCAAACCGCTGGATGTAAAAAAACTCAAAGCGCTGCTTCAACAATACTATCCAACCAAAAAAAGAAGGGAGAGTCTCCCATGAGAATACGCACCTCATTGACCCGGGTTGCCGCGCTCGCGTTAGCGACGTTTATATCGCTCACTTGCGTCGGCGGTTGCTCAAGGCGGGATGAAACGGTTGTGCTTACGGCTTTCACAATTACCGCCAACCCGTCGTTTGACAGTTTTTTTACAGCCTATTCAGAAAATCACCCGGACGTCGCATTTGAAAAGAGCGCTTATTACGGTTGCGCGGCCTCGGCATATATGCTGCGCCGATTTCAGATGAACGATCTGACGGATATAGTTATTATGACCTACGCTCCGTCGGACGAGCTTCAGCGGGAAAACCTTCTCGACCTGTCAGGCTATGATTTTATGAGGAATTTTAAAATCAGCACCCTTAATAACCTTGACGTGGACGGAAAGATTTATCTGCTCGAGGGGCCATCATCCGTTCGCGGCATAGCGTATAACAAGACTCTTTTTAGCGAAAACGGCTGGAAAGCCCCCGAAAGCCACGAGGAGTTTATGGCGCTCATCAGACAGATCCGGCGGGAATCCAGCATCATGCCCCTTGCGATACCCGGCAAGTACCAGGGCACCTATTTCACGATAATGAGCGAATTGTCTCATTGCGATTTCCTGCAAACGCCCCAGGGCGCTTCGTGGGCCAACGACTTCGCCAAAGGCGAGGCGTCATCCGAGACGGGCTTTGGAAGCGGTATATCTCTGCTCAAAGACTGGCTGGACGCGGGCGCGTTCGAAGCTTCTCAGATCGAAAACGGCGACAGCGCTGACTATGAAATGCTCGCCAACCGCGAATGCGCCATGAGCTACGTCGTAGGTTCCCAGTCGAGACTTGTGGAGCTTACCAGAGCCTCGCAGGACAGCTTCGGCATGTTCCCCCTATATGGTCGCGGCGAGGACAGCGAGTTCTGCGCCACCACCTATGGCGTAAAACTTGGAATAAATAAGCGCCTTGCTGAAAAAGGCAACGAAAAGAAACTGGAGAAGGCGTTGAAGCTCATGGAGTATTTTTCCACGGAAGAGGGGCAGATGTTCTTCTACTCCGGCTTGAGCGATATATTGCCGCTGGCCGGCGAAAGCCCGGATCTCCCCGAGATATTCACAACTATGAACGAAGTACTCAATCGCGGTCATTCCGCGCCGTTTCTCTATTCCGGCTATGAAGACGTGCTAGCGGATGCGGGCGAGTATATTCGCGACGTCTGCACAAACGGAGGCGACCTGGAGGGCGTTTTCGAATTAATCGACACCAGGCGCGCCGATACGCTCAAAAACGTCGAGGACACCTACAGGGCGATTGTCACCGAAACGCTCGACGAGCGGCAGACCGCGCAATTCGTAGCAAACGCCCTTAACGCGCAGGGTTTGGGGGATTTCGCGATGGTGTCAATGTGCGAGTATACCGGGCATTTTACCGTCGCCGGAGGGTCGAATGGCAAAATCTACGCCGGGGGCATCACTATTGGCGACGTGGATATACCTCTGTCCGGTTACAACCTCCAAAGCATTATGACCGCCCGTCTGACGGGCGGGCGGGTGCGCGAACTCATCACAGACGGCCGGACGCTTCTTGACGATGAGGGTCACGAGGATTCATACGAGTACTTTGCCTCCGGCCTCGATATCGAGCGCTCCGCCGACGGCGCTATAGCGTCTGTCTCAGTGAACGGGCAACCGCTTCGAGACGACGATGTGTATACGGTGGTCTTCGCCCCGCAGGACTATACCGACGACATCGCCCAAATCGCGCAGGATACGGGAATCGTCTGGAAAGACGCTTACCGCGAATACGTCTTCGGCCTTGGCGCCATTACCCCCGAGCACGCCGCGTAGAAGGACGCGTCACAAGACGTTTGCACAGGAGCGCTCAAAGCATTATGCATACCGCTTAAACCGCTAAAACACAGCTAAAATACTCAATTATACACTTGAAAGGTGAATGAGATTAAGCTATAATATGAAAGCGCCATACGTCCGCCAAACTTTTGCGGCTATTCTCCCGGCATTCGCGGACGCGTAGGCTTTTGGAATTTGATCGCGACTTATGACTCCGCGTTAGCGGTTGATTCTATAACCTCGTCGATATTTGGAAGAAAGGCGGATTATAGCGTTGATAAAAGACAAATACAGAAATTACTGGAATTGGGGAGTAACCGTATTCCTTATTATATTGTGCTCGTTTTTCGCGTTTTTCTTCATGTTGCGTTACTCTCAGATGAGCGCGTTTTTACGCAACGTGGGGGGTATACTCTCCCCTATACTTCTCGGCATGGCCATAGCCTATATAATGGCCCCTATCGCAGATAATATCGAAAGACTCCTCGCCCGGATCCAGAAAAAGCCAAGCGCCCGGTTGGACAAGTTTTATCGCATGCTCTCAACGGTGGTGTCGGTTTTTATTCTCATCGCAATTATAACCTTTATAGTCGGCACAATACTGCCTCAGGTCATATCGGGCATAAGGCAGTTGATATCGAATTTCGACCTGTACGTGGGTACGGTTGAGGCGTGGCTTATGCCGCGGCTTCAGGCCCTCGACCCCGCTATAAGCCAGGCGGTCGATAAATATATAAACGACATAGAAGCCAATCTTCGCAGTTTCCTCGAAAATGACCTGCTGTCCGTTTTGAGCCGGGTCACGGCGGGCGTCGTCGAGATGGGCAGGATGATATATAATTTTCTGCTCGGCATAATCGTATCCATATACTTCATGAACGCCCGTGAAAGCATAGTAGCACGCTGTAAAAAGGTCATATACGCCATATTCAAATTGCGCATATCCAATAAGATAGTGGAAGTTATACGCCAGACCGACAACATGTTTCGCGGATTCATAATGGGCAAGGTGCTCGACTCGAGCATAATAGGAGTCATCTGCTTCGCCGGAATGTCGCTTATGGCCATGCCTTATACGCTGTTGATAAGCGTCGTGATCGGCGTCACCAATATCATACCCTATTTCGGCCCCTTCATAGGCGCCATACCCTCAATACTTCTGATACTGCTTACCGACCCGCTCAAAGCGCTCATATTCGCGGTGTTCATACTCGTGCTTCAGCAAATCGACGGCAACGTCATAGGCCCCAAAATATTGGGCAATACGACGGGTCTGTCCTCGTTGGGCGTCCTCATAGCCATACTTATAGGAGGCGGATTGTTCGGCGTATTGGGCATGATAATATCGGTTCCGGCCGTAGGCGTGATTTATTCGTTCGTAAAGCGTTCCATGGAGATAAGGCTTCGCAAGGGCAAACTTCCCACAAAGACGGACAGCTACGTCGATCTCGCGGGTATCAACCCTCAAACGCTCGAACCGACCTATGAAAACTATCGTCAGGCGACGCATTCGCAAAAGAACAAATCATCAGGGCAAAGCGTGGAACAATAGCTTTGATAATAACGTCAAAGAACGTTAAGGGGTGATTTGTATGCGAAAGATTTTAATAATACTCACCGTGATATTGACCCTCGCGACAACCACGGTATACGCGCAGCTGGATTCACAGCTCATATCAGACGCTAAGCAGGCTCTTACGCTCATGAGCTACGGCGAGTATAAAAAGGCGATTAGAACGCTTAACTTTTCCTCAAACGAACCGACCGCTTCGGAGCTTTCTCAATTTGTGGATGAGAACATGCCCCAGATACTCGACCTCGACGTACAATCGACCGTCGCCGTAGCCTATTACGACGGGACGCGCTGGCTCATATGCATACCGGTCGAGCAGCCCAGCTACGACAGCGTTACCGCATTCGTCCTCAGGAGCAGAAACGGAACCGGCATAAACGGCATTGGCACAATGCTGTGGTATGAGGTTCTCGACGGTGTGGCCCAGGCCGAGCAGGTCATCTGGCAGGACGAATACCACCAGGGCGATATTTACTTTGTCGCCGACGAGCGTTAGAAGCTGATTAAAACCGCTTTTTTAATATCAAACCGGATCTTCCGGGCACATCGCTCCGTTCGGGGCGAGTGGTCAAAGCAGAATTATGAACTGAGGAGTCCGCAATGCAGAATACCAACGAAGATACCGCACAAAACCGCCTACCGCTCATACCGCTCAGAGGCATTATCGCCTATCCCGAGATAACGATGAAGCTCGATATCGATCGCGATAAGTCAATTGCCGCCATAGAAAACGCTCTTAAAGCCGACCAGCGCATATTGCTTGCCGCGCAACGCGACAGCACGATAGAAAACCCTACCACTGACGACGTATACGCTACAGCCATAGTCGCCACTATAAAGTGCGCGATAC
>JAUNBY010000056.1:0-6468 GCA_030526935.1 Clostridia bacterium | reverse complement strand
TGCCAGATTCCACCGTGCGCCTTATGGTACATGGCGAACAGCGCGTCAAAGTCGTAGGCGTAGTCGAGCAGGGCGCCTTCCTTACGGGAGATTTTGAACCCATGCCCATGAGCGGGGATATATCGCTTAAAACGCAGGCTCAAATTCGATTCCTGAAAAAGCTCTTTTCGCGGTATGCCAAGCTCTACCCCGACTTTTCGGGCGAGCTTATACAGGCCGTCAACGGCGAAAAAGACCACTCAACGGTCGTAAACCTTATAGCCGCCAACGTAATGGAGAATCTCGACGATAAAATGCGCCTTCTGGAAACGGATTCGCTGCAAAATCAGATAGACATTCTCATCGATACGCTGACAAACGAGCTGAAGCTTTTCGAAATCGAGTCTTCGATACAAAAGCGCGTCTTCAGTAAGGTGTCTTTCGATCAAAAGGCTTACTTTTTGCGCGAACAAATGAAAGCCATAAAAAACGAGCTTGGCGAGGATGACGACGACGACGATCTGGCCGAGCTTTCAGAAAAAATCGACAGTACGCCTATGAACGACGAGGCAAGAGCGCAGGCTAAGAGGGAACTTACAAAGCTTAGCCATACCGCTCCCGGTTCTCCGGAAGCCAGCGTAAGCCGCAATTATATACAATGTCTGCTCGATTTGCCGTGGGAAAAAAACACCAGGGATCAGTTGGATCTTACGCGGGCGAGAAAAGTACTCGAGCGCGACCATTTTGGACTGGAAAAGGTCAAGCAGCGCATACTGGAATACCTGGCCGTCGGTATGCTCAAGGGAAATATGCATGCGGGAATTCTCTGCCTCGTCGGACCCCCCGGCGTCGGAAAGACGTCAATAGCTATGTCCGTGGCGTCCGCTACGGGCAGAAAGTTCACGCGCATGTCGCTGGGCGGCGTACACGACGAGGCCGAGATTCGCGGTCACAGGCGCACTTATCTCGGCTCCATGCCCGGAAAGTTGATTTCAAACCTGAAAAAATGCGGCGTCATGAACCCCGTTTTCCTGCTCGATGAGATAGACAAGATAGGCAGCGACTATCGCGGAGATCCCGCCTCGGCTTTGTTGGAGGCGCTCGATCCCGAACAAAATTCGACATTCGAGGATCACTATATCGACGCGCCGTTCGATTTGTCGCAGGTGCTTTTCATGACCACCGCCAACTCGGTCGAAACCATACCCGCGCCGCTTCTCGACAGGATGGACGTCATTCACCTTGGAGGCTATACGCCTAATGAAAAGCTCGAAATAGCCCTGAGGCATCTATGGCCTAAACAGTTGAAGGAAAACGGCCTTACGCGCTCGCAGGTGAGAATACGCCGCGACGCCATAAACGAGATAATCTCCGGTTATACCCGCGAAGCGGGCGTTCGCGAGCTTGAAAGGCAGTTGGCGTCCATATGCCGCAAAGCCGCGGTCAAAATCATAGAAGGCGAGACGACCGTAAACGTCAATAAAGCCGTCATCGAAGAAATGCTTAGGCCGAGGCTTTATCTCGATACCCAGCATGATAAACAGCCGCAGGTCGGCGTCGTAAACGCCCTCGCCTGGACGAATTATGGCGGGGATACCCTGTCCATACAGGTAGCGGCAATGCCCGGAAAGGGAAATATCGACCTTACGGGATGCCTCGGCGACGTTATGAAGGAGTCGGCGAGAACGGCGCACAGCTACATTCGATCCAGAAGCGCCGAATTTGGAATCGACCCCGAATTCTATAAGAATCACGATTTGCATATTCACGTCCCCGAAGGCGCGACTCCAAAGGATGGGCCGAGCGCGGGAATAGCCATGTGCCTCGCGATGGTGTCGGCGATGACGGGTCGCCGCGCCAGGCAGGACGCGGCGATGACGGGTGAGATAACGCTCACGGGACGCGCGCTCGCGATAGGCGGTGTGAAGGAAAAGACGCTCGCCGCCGACAGGATGGGCATGAAGATGGTGTTAATGCCGCGCGACAATGAAAAGGACCTTCGCGATTTGCCCGAGGATGTCTTAAAAAGACTGGATATTCGCCTTATATCGAATGTGGACGAGGCACTTCGCCTCGTTCTGGCGGAGGGAAAATGACAGTAAAACGAGCGGGTTTTATAAAATCACTCAGCGCATACGCGCCTTATCCCGGACAGGGCGCGCCCGAGATAGCCATGGCGGGCAAGTCGAACGTGGGCAAGTCTTCCGCCATCAACCGCATAACGCGCATGTCGAAGCTCGCTAAGGTCTCAAGTACACCCGGCAAGACGCGGCTTATAAACCTGTTTTCGATAAACGACGGTGAAATAACGCTCGTCGATCTTCCTGGCTACGGCTTTGCAAAAGCTCCGGCTGATGAGATGCAAAGATGGGGCGCGATGATAGAAAACTATTTTAAGAACAGCACGCTTCTTAAACGCGTATTTTTACTCGTCGATATTCGCCATTCGCCTACGTCCGACGACAAAATGATGGTCGATTATCTTCGACACTACGATATACCCTTCACCGTACTTGCCAATAAATGCGACAAAATATCACGCGCGGCGAGAGGCAACAGGATTCCGGTCATATGCAGGGAGCTGGTCGTGCAGCCGTGGCAGATCATACCATTTTCCGCCGAAAAGGGCGTGGGGCTGGAAGAGATGCTCGCAGTCGTAGAGGAATCGATACGTCCCAACCAGCCGACATCGGACGCGGTGAACCCGGATCTCTCGCAGCCCGGCAAAGAATAACAAACGAACGGCGTAAACAGGGTAACGCGAGGAGTCGAAAGGCTCCTCGCTTCCGTTACACCGTACGTACGGGTCTCGTATGCTTCGCCACGTCAATTCTAGTATTACCTCAAGCATCAAATATCACAGTGATTCATGCGCAAGTCCATCTCTGTATGGCGTATTGACCGGACATCGCGTTTTATGATATATTAAATCGTCTCGGCGCGTCAATACCCATTATCCAGGAGGCGAATATGGAATTCAAAAAGATTGTGCTGGGGAACGTCGAAAGGTGCTGCGCCGCGCTGGGCGCGACGATAGGAGGGGATCCGTGGTTTTATTACGCGGGCGAAGGTGACGGATCGCTCCACGCGTTTCACGGCTATGAATTTAAAACGCACGACGTCATATGGACGGGAGGCGGGGGAACCAAGTCGATATGCTCCATACGAGGCGAAGAACGCGTTGTGCTCGCTTCGCGCGGCTACCATTCCATGATGGACTGCAAAGACGGTTCCATAGAAATAATAAGGCGCGGCGTAGGTTATTTCACCCATGAGCCGATCGCGAAGCTCGAACGCCTTCACCGCTTCGAAGTTGTCTACGCTCCCGACGCAGAGAGATATATACTCGCTACTACATTGTACGGTTATAAAATAAGCGCGGGTGATTGGACGTTTCCCGGAGGCGTGTATTGCGCGAAACTCCCCGGGAATTTGGACGGTTCGTTTATGCTTGAGATGAAAAAGCTTCCCGGCGAATACTATGTAAACCACGGCTTATGCGTAAGCGAAGCGGGGGATAAAGCATATATAGGTTCGCGCGATGGTATATTCGAGTTTTCTCCGCCCTTAAACGGCCGGGACTGGACGGTTAAAAAGCTCCTGTCCATGCCGGTAAGCGATATGGCGGTATTCGATATAGATCTTGACGGAGAGGATGAAATAGCGGCGATTTTGCCCTGCAACGCAAACAGATACGCCGTTCTGAAAAAGAGTGGCGGGGAATATCGCCAGGTGTACTCATACCCCGCGCATAACGATTTTTACCACGTAGTCCTTGGCGCGACGCTCGGCAGAAGGCGCGCATTTATAGGCGGGGCGAGAAAGCATATGTCGGATTTCTTCGTTCTGTTTTGCAATAGCGGGCGTTTTTCGTCTCATCGGATAGACGCGGGACAAGGTCCGTGCGGCGCGGCGGTGCTCAATTGCGGAGAAACGAGTTATATCGTCGCCGCGAACCGTACAAAGTGGCAAGCCGCGGTATATATTTGTTAAATATTTAAAAGGGTATTGACCCTTACGCGACGTCAGGGCTTATCATGTACGCATGGACGGAGTAATTTGTATGGCGGGGTGAGAAGCGTGAAACTGTCAATAGGAGAAGCCGCGAATATATGCGGCGCGAGTATACGCGCGCTGCGATATTACGACGAGATCGGACTGGTTAAGCCCGACGAGGTGACTGACGCCGGTTACAGGCTTTACGGCGACAGAGCCATGGCTGATCTGGCGCAGGTGGTATTTCTGCGCGAGCTTGAAATACCCATTAAAGTGATAGCCAAAATGCTTTCATGTCCCGATCACGACAAAAAACGCGTCCTTTTAAACCACAGGCAGCTGCTTATTCTAAAAAGGCGGCATATCGACGATATGATTTGCCTTATCGACAACATGCTGGGAGGTAGCACCATGAAGCCCCAAACCACTTGGAAAGATATCGAAGACGCCAGGCGGCAATACGCCGACGAGGTGAAAAACCGTTGGGGAGATAGCGAAATGTACAAGCAAAGTCAGGCTCGGACGACGAACCCCGCGCAAGAACTCAAAGTCGCAAGACAGGCGGACGATATATTCTCGCGCTTTGCCGAAATTGTCGATTCCGATCCCGCATCGCCCGAAGCTCAAGCGCTCGTCGCCGAATGGCAAAGGCACATAACCGATAACTACTACGAATGCACAAAGCCGGTTCTCGCCAGTCTAGGTCAAATGTACGTCTCAGACGAGCGTTTCAGCGAGAATATAGACCGCTTTGGCGACGGGACGGCCAAGTTCATGTCTTTGGCCATCAGCGAATACTGCAAATAGCGAAAACACTCTTTTCCATGTCTTAACGGGGAGCGCGTCATCGCGCTCCCCGCGCGAAAACTCGTGAACAATTTGGAGGATTTCATATGAATATACTTGTAAGCGCGTGCCTTCTCGGAGTATGTTGCCGCTATGACGGCAAGGCGCAGCCGTGCGAGGACGTAATCCGCCTTATGGACAAGCATACGCTCATCCCCGTCTGCCCGGAGCAATTGGGCGGGTTGCCCACGCCGCGCAAACCTGCACAAAGGCGCGCACAGCGCGTGATCGACGCCGACGCGCAGGACGTGACCGTACAATTCCTCGCGGGCGCGTCCGAAGTCGTGCGGTTGGCGAAGCTGTACGGCGTAGAATGCGCCGTGCTAAAAAGCAAAAGCCCTTCCTGTGGAGAAGGGCAAATATACGACGGAACTTTCACAGGCGCCCTTATCCCCGGCGACGGGGTGACGGCTCAGGCTTTGAAGGCCGCAGGGATAAGGGTATTGAACGAGAAGGATGTATCTTCTCTGACATAGAAGGATATAGTCCTCGATAATTCTCGAGCCGCGTGAATTTCATTACTACCAGCGGATGGTATCCGCCGGCTCCATTCGTTGCGCTGACGCCGTCAGCCTATGGTCGCGGGGCCGATTGGACGCACGGCGAGCCTGACTACCGAACCCTCCCCGAAGATATCGTTCATGGTTTTCGCGTAGGAGTCAAACATATCATTTGGGACAAAAACGAGTATGGTTCCCGCGAAGCCGCCGCCGTGAATGCGCCACGCGCCGCGCCCTTGCAGAAGCCTTCTCGACATTTCAAGCGCTAAAGGCATTTCCTGATTGCCGCTTCCCGGAACGTACAGGTTTTGAAGAAGCTTCCAGCTGCTTTCGCCGGAGGCCGTTATGCCTTCGAGGAACGCCGGCATGTCGTCGCGCTTTATGGCGTCAACGAGATTTACGACGCGCGCGTCCTCGTCGTAAAAGTGAAGGGCGCGAAGTATGGCGCGGTCGGGAACTTTGTTTTTTAGCACCGGAATCGACGAAATCATGTGCTCGGGCTCTATATCGCGAAGAACCTCGCCTCCAAGCGCCCTCGCGACCTGCTTCATTTCTACGGGCATCGCCGCGTACTGGTCGGTGAGGTTTCCGTGGTCTCCACCGGCGCAGACGACGGCCATGTCATACCCCCTTAGGCTGAAATCGTAGCTCAGAGGCTCGATTTTTGCCGGAGTATCCTTAAAATCCATCGTCACAAGTCCGCCCACGGAGCTGGCCATCTGGTCGAGAAGTCCGCTGGGTTTTCCAAAGTAGACATTCTCTGCGTATTGAGATACTCTGGCTCTTTTTTGCATATCGAGGGAATTCGAGCAGTATAGCGCGTCGAAAATCTCGCAAAGCATCACCTCAAACGCTGCGGAACTGGACAGTCCCGAGCCTTTGAAAACCGTGCTCGTCACTACGGCATCGAAGCCTCCTATATTAAACCCCATTTCCGTCAGCCTTGCGGCTACGCCGCGTATGAGGGAACCTGTCTTCTCGCGCTCATCTTCGCGCGGGGACAATTCCTTAATATCTACCACGAAAGGAGTGTCGTATCCCTCAGAATAGAGTGTGACGACGCCGTTATCGCTTTTCGAGGCGACGGCGAGAGTATCCATATCTATGGCGGCGGCGAGAACCCGGCCGTGGTTGTGGTCGGTATGGT
>JAUNBY010000510.1 GCA_030526935.1 Clostridia bacterium | reverse complement strand
ATTATTGCTATATTTTACTGTATTATTTTGTGCTATTTTAAATGCTGTGGCCCTGCTTATGCCTTGACAAAGCACCAGCACACGAGTATAATATAATTGTACAACGGTATTATTTTATAGGAACGGGGTGTTTTATGTGAGAAAGTCTCTGGTATTTATTTTAATTTGCGCACTGTTATTTGCATCGGGCGCATTGGCGGTTCAGGCGAGTTATACCGGCGTCGGGGCGGGTAATAACGGCGAAGTAATGGTAGAGACGGTATTAGAGGACGGCGTGATTTCTGAGGTGCGCGTCGTGGAACACTCGGAGACAGTCGGCATTTGCGACGCAGCCATTGAACGGATTCCCAAGGCGATAGTTGATAATCAAACTCTGGCTGTTGACACGGTCTCGGGTGCTACCAATACCTCCAATGCTATACTGGCGGCGGTAGCATCGTGCTTGGAGCAGGCTGGACTGAACTTGGTTGATTACCAGACAGCCGTCGTTAAAGCTGACGTTGAAAGCGAGGTTATAAACCTGTCCACGGATATCGTGGTCGTCGGTGCTGGCGGAGCGGGACTGAGCGCGGCGGTCGCGGCGGCGGAAGCCGGACGCAACGTAATCGTACTGGAAAAGCTGGCCGCTGTAGGCGGTTCCACAGGCATGTCTGGCGGCGCGTTGACGGCGGCAACCGACAATTGCGAAGAATTCGACGAGGAAGAGTCTGAAAAGTTTGCTACATGGCTCATTGATACGGCCAAAGGTCAGGGAAATGCCGAAATAATTCGCCAAGTAGCGAATTCCAGCAACGAAACCATTCTATGGCTCAGGGAAATGGGAGTTAACCTTACACCCTATGACTATCCCGTTGCTGGCGAATCTTTCGCAATTTACAGCGCGTACACTGACTTTGAAGGCAATTCCATCAGCAGCCCGGCGTACATCATCCGTCAGATGGCGCTGCGCGCCGAGGAATTGGGATGCAAGATATTGACTGAAACCCCAGCGCAATCTCTGGCTACGGACGAAAACGGCGCGGTTACCGGCGTCGTGGCAACGGACGCCGCTGGGAATACGCTTAACATTCAGGCGGGCAAGGTCATACTTGCGTGCGGCGGCTTTGTGGTCAATCAAGATATGATGATACAGGCTAATCCCAAACTCGAGGGCGTCACTTACTGGAACGGAGCGGGCAACACAGGGGATGGTATCGTCATGGCGACGGCTATAGGCGCAAAGCGAGTATTTGATCCCATAGGCGCTTTTGGCATCTGGGAATCCGCCGATTTTACCAATTTCCCAAGGAACTCATCGGCGGATCTGACATATAAGACGCTTATAATCAACGATCGCGGCGAACGTTTTATGAACGAGGGCGAACCCTATGGTTATCAAAACCTGTACAGGGGATTTATGCTTCAAAAGATGGACGGCTGCGAGACTTTCTACGCGCTGATAGATCAGAATGCCTTTACCGAAGCGGGAGAAGCCACTTTCCAAGCCGGTAATGCGGTCAAGGCGGATACGCTTGATGAGCTTGCCGAAGCGATAGGCGTGGACGCTGAAACGCTTAAATCCACTTGTGCCCGTTATACGCAACTTGCCGGACAGGAAGACGAAGATTTCGGAAAGGCAGCAGAGTTTATGACAGGCATGAGCGCTGATCCTTTCTACGCGATAGAGGTAGGTCCTCTCACTCTCAGTTCTATCGGAGGTCTAGTAATCGACGCGGAATGTAGGATTCTCAACGAGAATTCCGAGCCTATCGAAAACTTGTATGGAGCTGGCGAGCTTGTCAATTCGGCAATATTCTATGAAAAATACTCCAAGTCCGGCATGGCAGTCCAGTTCGTAATAACGACAGGACGCATCGCCGGCGCAAACGCGGCTGCATAAATAGCTTCTTTCAAGTCATAAATGGTGGCGGGAACAATGGCGCGCTATCGGTACGGAGTACGCGCTAAGTTCTCGCCGCCATATCTTTGTAAAGCAATGTTTTGTAACTCAACCTTCGCATACAAACCATGCACCAAATATCAAACTATAGCGTACACAGATGCGAACAAAGATAGTCATCAAGCACATATACGCAATAGTT
>JAUNBY010000055.1 GCA_030526935.1 Clostridia bacterium | reverse complement strand
GGGGCTGGGACTGGTTCCGACGTCCGACGAGCCTACGACCAATACGCCCGCCATGTTAAGCGCAACTCCTATTGAATGGCCGCCGGGTATGACGCATTTTTCCGGCTCTACCGTCACGTCGACGGTCTTAATAGTTAAGCCCATAAGCTTAAGCGCAACCTGCGCGCTTCCTACGTCGCGTCCTTCGAAGCTTACATTTGATCCTCCGTCGTCAAGCTTTTCGTCCATGCTGGACAGCACCTGACTGCCCCGGATGACTTCGGAGTCTATCGGGGTCATAAAGGTAATATTAGCTATTCCGCCGCGCTTGATATGAATGGCGTCGGGAATCTGCCCAAGTTGCCTTGCCGGTTGTGAAAAACCCGCCGCGAGAATCGCTACCGACAGCGCCCAGCCGATAGCCCGTCTGAATACTCCGTCCTTAAAAGACATCCCTGATCTTCTCATAAAAAATCGCCGCCCTTAATCGCATTCGGCTTTAATCTCACCGCGAGCAGGTTCGACTATGCTGGTAATTCAGAACGTTAGAGCATATATTTATATTTAAATTATGTTATATTCCATCATTTTTTTGAAGATGTCGTTGACACGCATCCTCCGTTTGTGGTAATATGCCCTTCGTAATGCCGCCCGCGTCGATCTTGAGCGTGTGCTGCGGCGAGGAAGGATGGTAAGCATATGTTAATCAAGGTTTCGGTTCTTGTGCTCTTTTTTCTGACAATGGTATTAATTGGCATCTACGCCCGACGCAGCGTCAAGTCCGTCGGCGATTTTGTGTTGGGCGGAAGAAATGTCGGTCCGTGGCTATCGGCTTTTGCCTACGGAACGAGCTATTTCTCAGGCGTAGTCTTCATAGGATACGCCGGCCAATTCGGATGGGCCTATGGCGTTAGCGCGACATGGGTGGGAATTGGAAACGCGCTGATAGGCTCCCTTTTAGCCTGGGTAGTTCTCGGCAGGCGTACCCGTATAATGACCCGCCACCTTCAGGCATCGACCATGCCGGACTTCTTTGAGAAGCGCTATGCCGGAAAAAATCTCAAGGTCATTTCATCTATTATTATTTTCGTTTTCCTCGTGCCGTATTCCGCGTCCGTGTACAAGGGCCTGTCAGGGCTTTTTTCGCAGGCGTTTAATATCGATTACACTTACTGCATCTGGGGAATGGCCATACTTACCGCCGCTTACGTAATACTGGGCGGATACATGGCTACGGCGCTCAACGACTTTATACAGGGTCTTATAATGCTCGTGGGCATTACGGCTGTCGTCATTAGCGTTCTCAACGGTCAGGGAGGGTTTATCGAGGCTATAGGCAAGCTTTCGCAGATACCTTCCGAATCGGCCGCGACCGCCGGGCACCTGGGTTCCTACTCGAGCTTCTTCGGCCCCGATCCTTTGGGACTGTTGAGCGTCGTAATACTCACGTCGTTGGGCACATGGGGACTTCCTCAAATGGTTCATAAGTTCTACGCCATAAAAAATGAAAAGGCGATAAAAACGGGAACCGTTATCTCCACCGTTTTCGCCCTTATCGTAGCCGGCGGTTCTTACTTCAACGGCGCTTTCGGCAGGCTCTACGTCGATAACCCCGCAAGCGTCGGAGGATACGACGGAATCGTCCCCGCGATGCTGTCGGGACAACTCGGAGATCTGTTGATGAGCATTGTCGTGGTTCTCGTGCTGTCAGCGTCAATGTCTACGCTGTCTTCGCTCGTCATAACATCGTCTTCGACGTTCACGCTGGACTTTATCAAGGTGCATTTTGATAAAAATATGCCCGAAAAGAAGCAGATGCTCTGGATACGCTTCATGTGCGCGGCGTTTATACTTCTATCGGTGCTCCTCGCGATCAATCCCGGCTCCCTGATAACGTCGCTCATGTCGCTTTCATGGGGCGCTCTGGCGGGTTCGTTCCTGGCTCCGTTCCTCTACGGGCTTTTCTGGAAACGAACCAGCGTAGCCGGCGTCTGGGCATCATTCGCCATAGGCGTTGGACTGTCGGGCGGAAACGCCATATTCGCCTGGATGTCTCCCATAACCGCCGGCGCGGTGTCGATGATCGCGTCGCTGGTCATATGCCCCATCGTGAGCCTTGTTACGAAAAAGCCCGACCGTCAAATGGTCGAATCCGCATTCTCATGCTACAATGAAGTGGTTTCCGTTCCCGAGAAATACGTACTCGTTCCCGACGAGGAAGAATAATCGACATAAAGCGGGGGCTTTTGTGAGGAAGCCCCCGCTTTTACGTTTACATTCGGAGTCTTTCTGAAATACGAATTCAACGCCATAACTTTTGAAATCATAATCCGCAACCGCCGTCGTATCACATACGATCCCATCCCAATAGCAATATATGCTCAAAAACGTTAATTTGACAAAGACCCTCGCGGGATGATATAGTATAGCTGCAGGAGGCGCACGATGAACGGTTTTTTAAAGGAGCTTAATCAATCGCCCGTAATCGCGACCGCTCGCGACTATTCGCAGGTGGACGCGGCGATACGCTCGCGCGCGAGGGCGGTGTTCATACTTTGCGGGACTATATTGACGCTTGGCGAACAGGTGCGCAGGGTTCGCATGAGCGGCAAGCGGGTATTTGTACACCTCGATCTGCTTGGAGGGCTGGGACGCGACGCGACGGCGGTCGAATGGTGTTATGAAGCGGCGAGGCCCGACGGGGTAATATCCACGCGCTCGCCGCTTTTAAAGCGCGCGAGAGAATTAAATATGACCACTATTCAACGGCTTTTCGTGATGGACTCCGCGTCTGTCGAGCATGGCGTAAGGCAGTTTAAATCCTATGCTCCGGATATGCTCGAAGTGTTGCCGGGACTCGTTCCAAAGGCAATTACGTTTTTAAGCGAAACTTTAGACATACCTATAATAGCGGGAGGAATGATAACCCGTCCCGAAGAGATAAAAACGGCTCTAGACGCCGGTGCTGTCGGCGTATCGACCAGCAACGAGGCGCTTTGGGAAACGGAGGCGGACGCCTGCCGATGATGAAGGATATATTTTGCCTGCACGGGACGGCGCCAGAGGTTGAAAAGTCAGTCCTGAAATTCGAGGGGATTCCCGCGGACCTCGTTGGAAAAAAGCTGCTTTTCGCCACGGATGCGCACTTCGGGGGACTGATGAACGACAGGCGCATGGGACGTATTATCGACCTGATGACGTCGTTGAAGCCCGACATTATACTGCTCGGGGGCGACAACGCGGACAATTTCGCGAACGAAGCCGCTTTTTGCGAAAGGCATTTGTCGAGATTGCATGCGCCTATGGGGGTCTTCTGCGTTCCTGGCAACAACGACTGGGAGGCGGTAGACGGAGATTACGACAAGTTGCGGCATATGGTAAAGAAAGCCGGAGCCACGCTCCTCGTAAACGAATACGTCACATTGCCGGTAGACGCGGGGCGGCTTATAATATCGGGAATCGACGATTATAAGCGCGGAAACCCCGATAAAAACTCAATTTCTCATTTTCGCGAGTGCGAGGATTTCCACATACTCCTGTCTCACTCGCCGTCTGCGATAGATGACGCGCTTGAGGGAGAAAACTCCGGCGTTCGGCTTGTTCTGTGCGGGCATACGCACGGCGGGCAATTGCGAATAGGCAAGTTGTCGCCCTATGCAATCGGCTTTGAAAATACGCTTAACAGCAGGCGCAAGTACTTTTTTGTGAATGGAGAACACGACGTTGACGGGATGAAGATCATCGTCTCAAATGGCATAGGATGCAGTTTGCTGCCCGTCAGGATCGGCGTTGCTCCGCAGATTAATCTGTTTACTTTAAGCGGGGGATAATGATATGTTTGCTCAAAGATTAAAACTTCTGAGACGTCAACGCGGCGTTACTCAGGAAGAGCTGGCGCGCATTATCGGCGTTGACCGTTCGTCCATAGGTAAATACGAGGGCAAGGAACGCATCTATCCGTCAAACGATGTCATGAACGCCATCGCCGATTATTTCAACGTCACCGTCGATTATTTACTGGGAAGAACCGATGACCCGGGAAGTCGGGACGACAGATACGATAATGACAAAATAACCATTCTCGCCAGAGGAGCGAGAAAGTTGAGCGACGAGGATCAGAAAAAACTCATAGAGGTTGCGAAAGTGCTTTTCGGCAAGGTTTTTGATGAAGTCGAATGATATAAAAGCCGGACGCATATTTGTCACGGCTGAGGCTCGCGCGCTTAAGATATAATTCTTATAAAAACAAATACGCGCGGACTCGAGCCGGGAACTCCCGCGGCGCACGCCAAATTCCGCTTATTGCTGCTGTCTTCCGACCCTGACAAGATTCACGGCATGACGCCGCACGGGACCCAAACTGTCATCGCCCACGCGCACGAATGAGTATAACACATCTCCCCGTTTTTGGCAATATGGGTATCGCTAAATTAACATGGCATGTCGGGGGTTAGAATATGGCAAAAACCAAAACCAGATTCGTATGCAACGAGTGCGGTTACGAATCTCCTCGCTGGATGGGAAAATGCCCTTCATGCGAAAAATGGAACACGATGCAGGAAACCTTGGAGACAAACGAGCCGGAGGCCAAAAAACTTAAGCGCAAGCCGGGCGCGGGGGCGTCGGTCGTGCTTGTAAACGACGTGGAAAGCACGGAGGCTTCGAGGCTCACCACGGGCATAGGCGAGCTTGACAGGGTATTGGGAGGCGGCGCGGTCACAGGATCTCTGCTCCTCGTAGGCGGAGATCCGGGAATAGGCAAATCGACGCTTCTTACGCAGGTTTCAGCAAACCTGTCTATATCTGGCGAAAAGGTGCTGTATGTATCCGGGGAGGAATCAGCAAGCCAGATAAAGCTTCGCGCCACTCGCATGGGCGTCGGCAAATCCGGCTTCGCCATACTCCCCGAAAACGACATGAACGCGGTCGATCAAAAGGCGCGCGAAATGAATCCGAGCGTGATGATAGTCGATTCAATACAGACCATGTACCTGCCCGAAATGTCGTCCGCTCCCGGAAGCGTTTCGCAGGTGAGGGAGTGCGCGTCTGTAATCATGCGATTTGCCAAACAGACGCAGTGCGTGGTTTTTCTGGTAGGCCACGTAACCAAGGAGGGATCGCTGGCGGGGCCGAGGGTGCTCGAGCACATGGTTGACGCAGTGATGTATTTCGAAGGAGACAGACAACACCAGTACAGGCTCCTTCGCGCCGTCAAAAACCGCTTTGGTTCCATAAACGAGCTTGGAATATTCGAAATGGCTCAAGATGGGATGCGCGAGGTTCCCGAAGCGAGCGAGGCGCTCTTGTCGGAAAGGGCGCACGATATGAGCGGTTCCGCGGTGCTTTGCGCGATGGAAGGTTCGCGCTCGGTGCTGGTTGACGTACAGGCGCTCGTAGCGCCGACTATATTGGGAAATCCCCGCCGGATGGCGAACGGCGTAGACCAGGGCAGATTGTCGCTTCTGCTCGCGGTTTTGGAAAGGCGGGCGGGCATAACGCTTTTCAATAAGGATGTGTACGTAAACGTCGCGGGGGGGCTGCAATTGACGCAGAGGGCGAGCGACCTGGCTCTCTGCGCCGCCATAGCCTCCTCCGCCAGAAACAGCGTAATCGACGGCAATATGGCCATAATAGGCGAGGTTGGCCTTGCGGGAGAAGTTCGGGCCGTAAGCCATATTGAACGCCGCGTCGCCGAATGCGTAAGAATGGGCTTTAATCATATAATCATCCCAAAGGGAAACGAGCGCGCTATAAGCAAAAAATACGACGCGCGGCTATCGGCGGTAGCGACGGTTTCTCAGATGCTTGAAAGAGTGTTATAAGATTTATCATACATTATAATGCATAAAATGTGTCGTTAAATATGTGCAATGTGACATAATAGTAATCAGGAGCAAGAAATACGGTGACATTCGCGCAAATATGTGCTACAATAGGGTATGTGGGAAATCACAATATATGGAGGTGTTGTCCGTGTCAGGTTTGCCCCTTTTGATCATGTTTGTCCTTATGGTCGTCGTCATGATTCTCGCAATATCAAAGTTCAAGGTTCATCCGTTTCTTTCGATAATGGGAGTATCCCTTATACTCGCTTTGCTGTCCATACCGATAGCCAATATACCGTCGGTTATCGGCGCGGGCTTCTCGGGTACGTTTTCAAGCCTTGGTATAGTTATAATTTTCGGCGCCATGATAGGCTTCTTCCTCGAAAAGACGGGAGCGGCGATAACCATGGCTGACGTCGTCGTAAAACGAGTGGGTAAAAAGCATCCGGAACTCGCGATACTTATAATGGGCTGGATAGTCTCAATACCCGTATTCTGCGACAGCGGATTCGTCATTCTCAATCCCATACGCAAGGCTATGGCCAAGAAGACCGGAGTGTCCGCGGTCACAATGGCGGTGGCTCTTTCGGCGGGACTTTACACCTCTCACGTCATGATTCCGCCTACGCCCGGCCCTATCGCCGCGGCCAACTCGCTTGGACTTGACAGCAATATGCTCCTGGTCATTGGCGTGGGTATATTGGTGTCCATACCGGTATTGATCGCGGGATGGATATTTGCCCGCATCATCGGCAAGAAGGTCAAGTCCTCAGAGGATCTCGCGACCGACGAAACGGTAAAGAGCTATGAGGAACTAGTCAAGGAATATGGCACATTGCCAAGCCCCCTTCTGTCGTTTGCGCCGATAGTCGTTCCGATACTGCTGATGGCCATCAAGTCCATAGTCGATATGGCTGGCGGCACGGGATTCTTCGCCGACTTCCTCAAATTCCTCGGAACCCCTATGATAGCGCTTCTCGTCGGCTTGATAATAAGCATCGTTAACCTGTTCAAGGGTCAGAAAGGCGAAAGCTTCAACAGTCTTAGCGATGAGACGCTTCGCACAGTAGGTCCGATACTGTTCGTAACCGCCGCGGGCGGAGTGCTCGGAAGGGTTATAACCGAGGCGGGAATAGTCTCCTATATAACCGAAAACGCCTCGTTCCTCAGCGGCATAGGCATATTCTTCCCCTTCCTTATAGCCGCTATTTTGAAGACCGCTCAAGGCTCCTCGACGGTCGCCATAACCACGACCGCCGGAATAATGGGCGCTTTCTCCATGGAAGGCTCGCTTATGCAGGCTCTGGGCCTCACCTCGCCCTTTGCCGCGGCTTTGACGGTAATGGCCATAGGCGCGGGCGCGATGACCGTTTCCCACGCCAACGACTCCTATTTCTGGGTAGTCACCAACTTCGGCGGCCTGAAAGCCGAGGACGGCTACAAAACGCAGACGCTTTGCACGCTTGTGCTGGGAATCGTAGCGGTCGTATTCATATGGATACTGTCGCTTTTCGCATAGGGGCGCAATAGTCTTAAAGATAGTATAATAAGTATTCAGGGGCAGATCAAGACGATCTGCCCCCTTTTTGGCGCTCAGTGCGCCTTTACGTAGATAAAGTTGAGAAGGAACCCGAATCCTGATGTTTCCCGACTTATCCGACGTTAAACTCCGCCGCCTTAACTTGGCCGGTCAATTTACTGCTCAGCGTTTTTACCGTCGATGCCACCCTGTTTGACATAGCGCGCGCATACGCCGTGTCTATATCCTTAAACAGTACCGGCTGACAATTGTTGTGGGTGTCCGACAAGACCCTGCTGTATCCCGATGAATGCCCGGGGTATATGGTGGGTATATCACATTCGACGATTTTTTCCCCGCCCACAGTTCCGACACGGAATGTCTGCGTCACGGCGTAGTTTAAAACGCAGGTGTTTAATCCGGAGCCAATGAACGTCCCCATATCGAAGTAGATGTATTTGCCTTTATAGACGCCTATCCCGCTGAATACCGCGGGGTGCGCGCATACGACCATATCCGCTCCGGCGTCTATGGCGGCTTTGGCGTTATTTATCTGCGACTGGCGAATTCTGTTGTCGTACATCGTAAGCTCGGCACAGTGCATCAACACCACGATTATATCCGCTCCGGAAGCTTCTCGAACCGCGCGGCGCAAGGCGTATTGTGCGTTTCCCGACTGGGTCATTATCCCTATCACCGCGACTCTGGCCCCGTTTACATTCTCGTAGGCGATTTTTCCGTCTCCCGCGAAACTGACTCCCGCCGCGTTGAGGGCCGTTTTCGTGTCGCTCACGCCGCCCGAACCAAAGTCGCTGGTATGGTTGTTGGCGATGCTCACGACGTCCACGCCTCCCTGCACGAGTATATTCGCGTAGGCCGGCTTACCCCTGAAATTATAGGAGCTTTTCGCGCGGGCGGGGCGGGTTTTGTTGGTCAGCGCGACCTCGAGATTGGCTACGGTCAAATCGCACGAATCAAACAGCGCCTTTGCGTTTTTGAGATTATAGGAATAGTCGGGATCATGCGCCCCGTTATCCGTGAGGAAGCTGTCGAATCGGTTAAGTCCGTCGTTGTGATCCGGATCGCCGCCCAGCACGAGATCGCCGATGGCGCATATCGTCACCGTATTCATGGCGCTCTTGTCGCGGACTACTACCTCGCACGTCGCCTTCTTTCTCCCCGCGTCAACGGTCGCGGTTATAGTCGCCTTTCCCTGCGACAAAGCCGTTATCAGCCCGGTATCCTCGTCCACACGAGCGACCGATTCGTTCGACGAAGTCCATTTCACGCTTTGAAACGTCGCGTTCGAGGGAGTCAGGCTATGCCCTATAGTCGCGGTGTTCTCGTCGGTTGAATGATCCATGTAGATTATGGAGGCTCCAAGCGAAAAGGCCGATACGCGCGTCGCCTTAACCTTGACGGTGCAGTTGGCCTTTACAACGCCTCCCCTGTCGTTGGCTGCCGCCGTTATAACTGCCGTCCCCTCTCCAACGGCCGTCACAAGTCCGTCCTGTGATACGACGGCTACGGACTCGTTTGACGACGACCAATTCAGCGAAGTATCATTGGCGTTAGCCGGAGTTACAGTCGCTATCAGCTTATACGTATCAGTAACGTTATAGTGGTTGACTATCGTAGCCTTCGTCGCGTTGAGCTTTACTCTCGTTACTACGACGTTTTTTGCCATAATCCGCTCATAGGCGGGACTATAGGCATGGGCGCCCGTCGAATACAGCGCCATTACCAGGAGCAGTAAAAAAGAAATCGTTTTTCGCATGATAAACCTCTCGAAAGCGTCGTTTTGTGTAAAATTACCATGCCTGAATTATACCATGTCGACCAGAAAATAGCAAGCGCATCGATTCGAAATCTCAGGTCCGCAAAACATATTATATAAGGAATATGAGATTTACAATTGTTTGTTGTAACGATATCGAAATAGTGGTATAATGACAGTTGAAATGATGTGCAGAGCGAAAGGAGTAGCGGCATGGCGGATAAAAAGAAGGATAAGCAGCCGGCGATAACCCGCAAAAACGATTCTGAACAGCGGGCTACAGCCTTGAAAAGCGCGCTTTCTTTGATTGAAAAGGAATATGGCAAAGGCTCCATAATGAAATTGGGCGACAGCGTCAACATGCAGGTCGAGGTCATTCCGACGGGATGCCTTAAGCTCGATTTCGCCCTGGGCGTCGGCGGATTGCCCCGCGGACGAATAATCGAGGTGTACGGCCCGGAATCCTCCGGCAAGACGACGTTGACGTTGCACGCGGTCGCGCAGGCGCAGAAGCTCGGCGGAACGGCCGCCTTCATCGACGCGGAACACGCGCTTGATCCCGTTTACGCAAGGCAACTGGGCGTAAATATCGACGAATTGTACATTTCCCAGCCCGATAACGGCGAACAGGCGCTCGATATTACCGAGGCTCTCGTGCGCTCGGGGGCGATAGATATCATAGTAATAGACTCCGTGGCGGCTCTTGTCCCCAAGGCTGAAATTGAAGGCGATATGGGAGATTCGCACATGGGTCTTCAGGCGAGGCTCATGTCTCAGGCGCTCAGAAAGCTGGCGGGAATAATCTCAAAGACCGGAAGCGTCGTTATATTCATCAACCAGCTCCGCGAAAAAGTCGGCGTTATATACGGCAATCCCGAGGTGACTACGGGCGGAAAGGCCCTTAAATTCTACGCCACGATCAGAATCGACGTCAGGAGGGGCGAGCCTATAAAGAATGGAAGCGATATCATAGGCTACAAGACCAAGCTCAAGGTCGTCAAGAACAAGGTCGCGCCACCGTTTAAGATAACGATAGTAGATATGCTGTTCGGCGAGGGAATTTCAAAATCCGCCGCGCTTTTGGAACTGGCGGTGGAGCGCGATATAATCGTAAAATCTGGCTCCTGGTTCTCCTACGACAACGAAAAGATAGCCCAGGGACGCGAAAGCGCGAGGGAGTACATAAAGACACATCCGGATTTTGCCGATCTCATAGAGAACAAGATTCGCGAGGACTTCAAAATGGGTAATATCGACATAAGCGAAGAAGAAGAACCCGACGGCGTCGATGACGACGACGATATGGACGACGATACCGACGACGAAGAGTACGATAAGGATTAGGAAAACTATATTGGGAGGATTGACCATGAACATCGCAAGATATCTCGACCACGCCGTATTGAAACCAAATATGACCCCTGAAGAGGTCAAAGCGGCCATTCAGCTCGGAATCGATTATAAGGTGCGCACGGTCTGCGTTCGCGGCTGCGACATAGATTTGGCGCTTGAAATGTGCAGCGGCACCGAAACGGACGTAAGCTGCGTGCTCGACTTCCCCTACGGCTACTCCGGAGCCGCCGTAAAGCGCGCCGCGTCCCGCGAATACTCCGAAAAGGGCGTATTCGAAATAGATATGGTGATGAACTACGGCTACGCCATAGGCGGATGCTGGGACAAGGTCGAAGATGAAATCAGGGGCGTCGTCGAGGAAGCGCATAAGAAAAACGTCGGCGTTAAGGTCATCTTCGAAACAAGCCAACTCAACGTCGACCAGATAAAAAAGGGCGTCGAGGTTTGCATAGCCGCGGGCGCGGATTTTGTAAAGACATCAACCGGGTTTAACGGAACCGGCGCGACAGTCGAAGCCGTTCAAGCCATGCTCGACGCCGCCAAAGGTCGCATAAAGGTAAAGCCCTCCGGCGGCATTCGCGATTTCAAAACCGCCAAGATGTACGTCGATATGGGCGCAGACAGGCTGGGCACGGGATATGGCAGCTGCAAACCCATCTGCGACGGAGAGGGCGCGTCTGCTGAAGCCTATTGATAAAATCAAACCTTTTTCCGCGCGTTTGAATAAAAGGCGGGAAGCATTCCCGCCTTTTATTTTCGAAGTTGTAACCGCCCTGGCGTGTTATGCGCTATCCTGGCCGCATACAATGCCGCTTTCCGGTATATCAAGAGCTGACCCGTATGCGCGGAGTCATTCCTTTATGAAACCCCCATAATTATCATACATGCCGATTGGAGGTTATTTATGAAAAACATCGTCGTGATAGACGGACAAGGCGGCCGCATAGGAAAACTTATCGTCGAGGGAATAAAAGCTTCGGGCTTGCAATGCCACGTCACGGGCATTGGAACAAACGGCATCGCAACCTCAGCCATGCTCAAAGCCGGCGCCGACGCGGGCGCCACAGGCGAAAACCCCGTCGTCGTCGCCTGCCGCACCGCGGATATAATAGTAGGCCCCATTGGAATGCTCGTTTGCGACGCCTTGCTGGGAGAAGTAACCTCAAAAATGGCGACCGCCATAGGTCGCAGCGACGCGGTAAAACTTCTCATGCCCGTCAATCAGTGCAACAACATCGTCGTTGGAACGATGTCGCTTTCAATCGGCACGCTCGTCAGCGAGGCCGTCGAACAGATACGCAGGCTTTGCGCGCAGGGCTAGTGTGTTGACATGAGGCGAAATGGTGAGATTTTCTACAGTTTTGTGTCCATCAAGGCAGAGGATGAGGGCGCCCCTTCGGGCAATGTAATCAACCCAAGCAAGTTAACCCCTCTGTCACGGAGCTTTGCGCGGTCTGAGGCCATCCGGGGGAACCTCTCCGTTAGTGTTATGCCCTGCTGCCGCGAGAGGAACCTCTCCGTCAGTGCTTCGCACTGCCACCTCTCCTTGGCGCTTCGCGCGGCTT
>JAUNBY010000509.1 GCA_030526935.1 Clostridia bacterium | reverse complement strand
AACGGGACTCAACGACGATTTGAGCGGCACGGAGCGCAAGGTAGGTTTCGATACACTAGAACGCCCCGGCGAGGAGGTGCAGGTCGTACAGTCCCTCGCCAAATGGAAACGCGACGCGCTCGGGCGCTACGGCTACCCCGCCGGAAGCGGACTTTATACCGATATGAACGCCATACGCCGCGACGAGATAACCGACAATCTGCATTCGATATACGTAGATCAATGGGACTGGGAAAAGGTCATAAGGCGCGACGAGAGGAATTGCGAGACGCTTAAGGACGCAGTCAACCGCATACATCAGGCGGTGTTGCAGGCGGAAACCGTGGTTCACAGCCGCTACCACGAACTGTCCCCAAGGCTTCCCGCCGACGTGGAGTTCATAACGAGCCAGGAACTTCTTGAAATGTACCCTGATTTCAGCCCCGAGCGCCGGGAAAAGGAGTTTGTAAAAAAGCACCGCGCCGTGTTCATAAGCGGCATAGGCTGGCCCCTTTCGGACGGAGTGAAGCACGGGGATCGCGCGCCCGATTACGACGACTGGTCGCTCAACGGCGATTTGATTTACTATCATCCGGAACTCGATTGCGCGCTTGAGATTTCGTCTATGGGAATAAGGGTCGATGCATCTAGCATGTTCAGCCAGTTAAGCCACGCCGACGCCATGGACAGGATGAAGCTTCCCTTTCATCAGGCGGTAATGCGCGACGAACTGCCGCTGACCATGGGCGGCGGCATCGGTCAGTCGAGACTTTGTATGCTTCTTTTGCACAAGGCGCATATAGGCGAGGTGCAGTGCTCCGTGTGGCCAAAGGGCGTTTTGTCCGGACTCGCTCAATGCGGCGTACCGCTGTTATAGCAGGAGGGATATATGCTAAACCGGCTTGTCAGGCGATTTGTAAAAAATCCGGACGACGTATCCTCGGCTCAGACGCGCTCGGAATACGGCGTCCTCGCTGGCGCGATGGGAATGGCGCTCAATATCGCGCTGTTCGCCGTCAAGCTTCCCATAGGCGCAATAACCGGCTCCGCCGCCATTATATCCGACGCCTTCAACAACTTAACCGACATGGCTTCCTCTCTCGTCACGGTAGCCGGTATGCGCATCGCCGCGCGCAAGCCCGATAAAGATCATCCCTTCGGATACGGACGCATGGAGTATGTCGCAACGTTCATAATAGCCATGCTCATAATGCTCGTGGGGTTTGAAATGCTCGAGGAGTCCGTCCGCGCGTTCATGAATCCCACCCGCGCTGAACTAAGCGTCGTATTCGGCGCGATAATGCTCGTTTCCTGCGGCGTCAAAATTTGGATGTTTACCTATAACCGCGGTTTGGGCAAGCTCATAAACTCCGACGTCTTGCGCGCCGCGTCAATGGACAGCGCATTCGACGCTATAACCACGTTCATCGTAATCGTCGCGGCGGCGCTCGAAAGCCATACCGATTTTCCGACCGACGCCATTGCCAGCCTTGCGGTATCGCTGCTGATAATGAAAAACGGCATAGGGCTTTGCGTTAAGACCGTCAATCAACTTCTTGGCGGCGAAGTGAACACCGAACTGCGCGAGAAGATCTTCGACACCGTCATAGAAAGCCCGATCGTCCTGGGCGCTCACGATTTGATAGTCCACGATTACGGCCCGGGGCGCGTTATGGCCTCGATACACGCCGAAATAGACGCAAAGAACGAGCTGCTTTTCGTGCACGAACGAATAAACGAAATAGAAACCCGGATTCTGGACGAATTGAACGTATCCTGCGTTATACACATGGATCCCGTCGTCACCGACAGCGAAGCGGAAGACGCGCTGTTCCGGGCGATTTCAAGAGCCGTCTACAACACCGACAGGCGCATGAGATTTCACGACATGCAGGTTTACAATCGAGACGACGTTCAAAGGGTCGAATTTGACCTGCTCGTCCCCACGGAACTGACCCCTGAACAGGTCGAACAGAACGTGGAGGAAATAAAGCAGCGCCTGGATAAGGGCTATCCCGGCTACATCTGGGATATACGCGCCCGGGCGAATGTTTACGCGCGGCTTTAGATGAAATGCGGCTTTTCTGCGGCTCTTTTCTGTCTCTT
>JAUNBY010000054.1 GCA_030526935.1 Clostridia bacterium | reverse complement strand
TCGGCCGCAAACCCGCTGATTACAGGCTGGCGGGAGCGCAATGCGCTCCCCTACGGGTTCGTTGTCGTGTAACCCGCGAATATATCCAACCCGTGCTACATAATAAAGGTTTTCGCAGGGGAGCTCTCCCCTGCGCGGCTCTCATTGTTGTGCTCGACTGCGCAACAATCCACGGACTATCCGCGTGCGAACTTATCAACTTATCACAACCTACGATCGGCGCAGCCACTCCTTTGTACTCAACAGGTACACCGCACCGTTCAAACCCGAGGGCTGGGGCGTCTTAATCATATCGCGTTCCCTGACCGGTTCAAAGCGGCGATGGCGTATATCGTCGATTATGGCGTTAAAATAAGGCCATTGATTGCATACCGGTTCGCGACTAAATTCCGGTTCCTTCGCGGGATCTATTACATGGTTTATCCAGGTGTTCACGACTTTTACGGTGAGCGTGTTGATTCCGGGCTTAATATCCTTGAGGCTGAGGCGGTAAGGCGCCATGAACAGCCGCCCCTGTTCCACGCCGTTCAGTTCCACGGTGCAGCAGCAGTTGACGCTCGTAAACAGTATCCGCGCCTCTCCGCCCGGCCAATCAAATTCGGCCTCATATATACCTTCTCCGCTGAAATAGCGCGTCTTTTCAAACTGATCCCATCCCAGCGGATTTACCATATCCCGGGCAATTTCGCATCCGTTTACGCTCAGCCGCCAACCGGTCAAAGTACTTTGTATGTCCAGCTTGGGTATGGCGGGCGGCAGGCCTTCCTCGTCCGCGACGAGAACAAGCGACTGGTTTTCGTCCATATCGAGCGCCAGATGTGTGCGCCCGTCGCTTATTTCGACGATTACTGGCGCCACGTCCGTCATTGACATCGGGTCGTATATTCGAACCGGATCCTCGCCGGGTATGCTCAGTCGGCAAAGCCGGGCTTTCGCGGCGATGTTGGCGAGGAAATAAACCCTTGATCCATCTATATCACGGCAAATAAAGCCCACGTCGCGGGCGGCGTCGCCTTTCACGACGAGGTCGGGCTGACACACGACGGCGATGGTTCGAATAAGCCCGTCTCCCCCGTCGGGAGCGATAAGCACGTTATAAAGGCCCGCCATCAACTCGCGCACGTCTTTCAGGTTTTGACTGTAATTGACGAATCCACAGGTGTCGTTCGGAAGGCCTCCCACCGCTACGATCATTACGCCGGCGCCGTCAAGCCTGGCTAAAGCGCGGGCGACGTCGAGGCTCACCCTCTCCACGCCTGCCAGCACTATGACCTGAAAACGGTCTTCAGGCATATTTTCAAGCGCCTCGTCGTTTACGAATGTGAACCAGTAGCCCGCCCTTTGCAGTTTGTTGACGGTTTCACGCCCGATCCTCTCTTCCAGCTTAAGCGCCATGTGAAGCTCGGACATGGGACTGTTAGCCCTCACGTCGGCCTGAGGGAGGTATACCGCGACGTCGCTCATGATATCGCCCGCCCGCATGAGCGCGGATACGCGGTTGATATAGGCGCACAGAGGTGGATAATAGTCCCACCAGGTATTGTTCATATTGATCATTGACGAGGCGTAGAAATTCCAGCCCGGCTTTGCGACGTTTTCGGGCGAATACGAAAAGCCGTGGTTGACTATCTGATTCATACCGTCTGTGAAAATGGCGTCCGCCGCCCTTTTTATCATCTCGGGCGTCACGAGGTAGCGCGGCATTCTAAGCCACGTAAAGCTCTCGTTTGACACCACGGGCTTTTTATATACTATCCCCGCGGACGCCGCCAGACGGCGGTGGATGGTGTTTACGAAGCAGCGGTCATGCTCGGCGAATGTTTCGCCTTCCGGTATATCGGCGGAGGCGTAGGCTTTGAGAATATCCGCCCATATGCCGTGAGCCTGTACGCGGGACTTGACGCCAAGGCGACGACACCATTCGGCGAAGGTCTCAAAAAAACCTTCCAGCGCCAATTCCCCGAAAACCTCAAAGTAATCTCCCCGAATAAGCGGCGTTATATCGCCCATATTCCCCCAAAGGGCCGGAAGGTATGGCGACAGGTCGTAGCCTTTTCGCTTCTTAAATTCATCCAGCAGGTTCACCGACCAGTTGTTTCCGCCAAGCTCTATGGAATCGCAAAAAAAGCAGTTGAATCTTCCCCGTCCCAGTCTGTCGATAAGCGTCTGTCCAAGAGTTCTCATATACGCGTCAACGACGTCGCGGCGGCAATGGTCTATAGCCAGCCCATGCATGTTTGGGGATGGTTTTCCGACGTTCTGTTTATATTTCTGCACTGCAAACGTATATATTCTGTGTTCCCCCGCGGGTATATCGACTTCGCGCAGGCGGCTTCCCCACCGCCACGAATAGATATATGTCGGTTCGACGTGATCAGTCACGTCGCGCGCTTCTCGCCAGTCCATGACCCCGTCCGCCACGGGGCAAACAATGACGCGCTCTATCTCGCCGTTGAGCACGCAGGTATAATCAAAGGAAAAAGAGGCGGGGCCTGTGACGTCGTGCTGATACGGCACGAGTATCGCCGGCGCCATGACGTCCGTCACGAACGAGCCGCCAAACGGCCAGCCCGAGCCGAGCGTAAAATCGACCTTTATGCCGTGCTCCCGCGCCCTGTCGAGCGTATAATCAAGAATCTCGAAAAACTCCGGGGAAAAGTAGTCGATATGCCGCAATCCCGCTCCCGGGTCATCGGCCTGCGCCTCGTATATTATCTGTATCTCAACCATGCCTAGCCCGGCTTTTTCCATGGCGCTAAGCTCGCGCTCTATCTCCTCGCGGGTCACGGCGCAACCGTACCACCACCAGCGCGTACCGGCGCGGGTCTCGGGCGGGGGATTTTTCAGGCATTCTATAGCCCTCATAGCGGCCTCCAATTAATCCGTTATTTCTTCGAAGCGTATGTCCTGTTCCTCTACTTCGACGCAGATCACCGTGTCTATCTGCCTGGGAAGGTCTTCGGGAAGGAATATGCGCCACGAATGCACATGCTCGCAGGTCTCCCTCTGCCTCAGTTCAAGCGGCCTTCCGTCGCAGAGCAGGTACGCGCGGCGCGGAACGTTTCCCATATTTATGAGGTATACGTCCGGCATGTCGTCGAATACGTGTATATACAGTTTTCCTGGCTTCGCGGTGAAGTACCCCCAGTCGATGTCATACGGATACGGGGGAACCGGGCGCGTAGCATATATGCTCTCGCCGTTGAGACGCATGAACTCGCCTATCACCCCGAGCGCCTCAACGCTCTTTTCCGGCACGTCTCCGAGAGCGTCCGGGCCGATGTTGAGAAGGTAATTACCTCCGCGGCTGACTATCTTCACCAGATTGCGCAACAGCTTTTCGGGGCTTTTCCAGCGCGTATCTCCCGAGGAGTATCCCCAAGTGCCATTTATCGTCGCGGGGACTTCAAAATCCTTGCCATAGGGCAACAGCGGTATAAAATTGTCGCCGGTTGTCATATAGTCGCCGAGTCCGTGGCCGACCCGTCCGCTCACAAGACAATCGGGTTGCGCCTCGCGCACGAGATTTCTCATAGCGAGGCAGTCCTCGCGGGACATATCCATCGGCGTGTCGTACCATATAAGCCCCAGGGGGCCGTATTGCGTCAAAAGCTCCTTGACCTGCGGCACGCACTTTTCATCAAGATACCTTCTGAAGTCCTTGCCGTCCATGGGCTTCGCGTCTTCAAACCCGTCGGGATGATGCCAGTCCTGCGCCTGAGAATAGTAAAAGCACATGCGAATGCCATAGCGGTCGCAGGCTTCTTTTAGCTCCATCGCCGCGTCGCGGCCAAAGGGTGTGGCGTCTACGATGTTATACCCGCTGGCCTTCGAATGATACATCGCGAATCCGTCGTGGTGCTTGGCGGTAAATACCAGGTACTTCATTCCCGTGTCGCGGCAAAGGCGAACGATTTTATCTGCGTCAAAGTGAACGGGATTGAATCTCGCGGCGAGAGCCTGATACTCTTCGACGGGTATATCCAGATCGTGCATGATCCATTCGGCGATGTTATCCGTCTTTTGTCCCTTGTACTCCCCCGCGAGAAGCACGTACAATCCCCAATGAATGAACATTCCGAATTTGGCGTCCCGCCACCATTTTTTCATATCTTCCATAAAAATCCTCCGCCGGCCCTCTTCAAATGAATTGAAGCCTCTATTCCTTTACGGCTCCCGCCGTGAGTCCCTCTACTACAAAGCGCTGCATAACCGCGAACATGATCGCCGTCGGCAGCAGAGCGAGCACTCCTCCCGCCATCAGCACGCCCCATTTCACGTCGTACCTTCCAATCAGGGATTTCAGTCCCACCGGAATCGTCCACTTGTCGGGAGTGCTGATAAATATGGTTCCGGCGATTAGCTCGTTCCAGGCGCCGATAAACGCAAACACAAATACCGCCACAATGCCCGGGAACATCACCGGCAACACTATTCGAAAAAGGCTCTGGCTCTTGGTACAGCCATCTACATACGCGGCCTCTTCCAGAATATAGGGTATTCGCTCGAAAAAGCTGCGCATGGTTATTACGCAGAACGGAAGGTTGACAATTAAATAATACAGAAACAGGCTGAACCGCGTGTTGATAAGCCCCGCCTGAGCGAATATCAGATACAGGGGGATTATCACCAATATGCCCGGTATCATCTGCGTTACGAGGAAAAACAGCAGCATCGCGCCCTTTCCCTGAAATTTATACCTTGCCAGCCCATAGCCTCCGAGTATGGATAAAAGGGTTATGCAAAGCCCCGTGGATACCGACACTATGAGGCTGTTTTGCAGCATTTGCCCGTAATTATACATCGAAAACAGCAATTCGTAGTTTTCGCCGGTGACGGTATGCGGATAATAGGTCAACTCCTGCGCGTTTATGATTTCCTGATTTGGCTTAAGCGAGGTGATCGTCATCCAATAAATCGGCAGTATTACCGCAAGCAAAAAAACCGTCAGCAGCAACGCGCGCCCCGCGCCAAGCAAAAATCGCTTTGTCTTTCCATGCATCAGAAATCACCCGCCTTGTTATACTGTGTCACCCTCAAAAACACAACCGCGTATACCACGAGAATCAGCATCAGCACCACGCCCAGCGCCGAGGCCAGGCCGAAATCGTAGCTTGAAAAGGCGCGGGTGTACATGTATGAGGGCATCGTCTGAGAGTGGTTAGCCGGGCCTCCGTTTGTGATGACGACGATTAAATCAAAGGAATTGAATATCCATATTGTGCGCAAAAGGAGCGTCATTATCACCGTGGGTTTTATATACGGAAGCGTGATCGCGAAAAAGCGCCTGATCGAGCGGCATCCGTCCATATCCGCCGCTTCGTATACGTCGAGCGGTATGGATTGAAGCGCCGCGAGGTTCATGATCGCGAAAAACGGAACGCCCATCCATATCATCGCGAATATTACGACCGTAAGCGAAAGCCCCGGCGTCCCGAGCCAGGCGAGCTTTTCGCCCGCGTAACCGAGCTTTTGCATGAGATCGTTTATCACGCCGTATTCGCCGTTAAAACTCCAGCGGAACATGAGGCCGATGACGAACGCCGAAAACGCCCAGGGCAAAAACACTATGGCCTGGTATATGCCGCGTCCGCGAAACTTTTTGCGCAGGGCGAGCGCCAATGTCATTCCGAGCAAAAACTGGCCCGCGACGCTGGCGACTACGTATATCACAGAATTGCGCACGATAAGCCCCATATCGCGATCTGAGAACAGTTTCTGGAAATTTCTGAGACCCACGAACGGGGCGTTGCCGGGATTGGTAAGCTTATAATCCTGAAACGCCATTATCGCCGAATTGATGAGCGGGTATCCGAACACTATCAAAAGCAGAAGGCATACCGGCAGAGTGAACAGATACGGCTCCATTTTCTTTTTGGTTGACAGCGATATAACGCGTCCGCCTCCGGCGTGCCGCCGCATAAGAGCGAAGGCTATCGCGAAGACAGCCGCCACGAGTAACAGGTATAAAATCAGTTTATCCATAAAGCCCTCCTTCAAAGCGTCCCGGATCCGCCCTTTGCCGGATCCGGGACGTATGGATGGACAGCGGCTAACGCCGCGCCTTATAATCAGTCGCTAAGGCCTTTGGGCTGCTCAACCGCGGAGCCGGGATTGTCGGCAAGATAAGCTATCATTCGGGCTTCCAGCTCGTCGGATATATTGTGAAGCGAGGTGTAGGCGTCCTGTTCTCCGAGAAGATATCTCTGCATTTCCTCATGCATAGTGCTCTGGTGCATATCGGTGTAGTTAAACGGTCCGAAGGCGCAGGGCACGACCATATCCGGGTCGTTGAGCTGCTGCACGAAGGCGGCGTAGTATCCGTCGGGGCCGTACAGGGGATCGTCGCCTACGGCCTTCTTTATGGGGATGAGTCCGGTCAGCTTGCAGTATTCGATATTTATGTCGGGGCGCGTCATGTACTCGATGAGCTGCCACGCCTCGTCCGGATGCTGCGAGTGGCTGGAGATGGAATAGGCGTAAGGCGAGTTGACGGTGTTGTAGATCTTTCCGTCCACGTCGCTTCTGGGCATGGGCATTACCATCCACTGATCGTCGGTCATATTGGCGATGCAGGTAGCCGCGACTTCGGAGTCGTTTATAAGGGTTCCCGTCAGTCCGCCGGTGAAGTTATCGACCATCTCGATAAATCCCCAGTTGATGGAATCCCTCGGGGCGCAACCGTCAAGATACAGCGCGCACCAGCGCTCGAAAGCCGCCACGCCCTCGTCGGTATCGAACAGCGCCGTTCCGTCATCGGCGTAGGCGACGCCGCCGGTAAAGCTCTGCAGGTAAACATACAAGGGGTCAAACGCGCCGCGCGCGCCTCTGAATGACGTGCCGTAGTGATTCTGGTCGGGGTCCGTGAGCGCGTACACCGCGTCGAAATACTCGCTGTACGTCCAGCCCTTCGCGGGGTCGAGTTCGAGACCCGCTTCGGCGGCCCAGTCCTTGCGCACGAATACGCCCTTGACCATCACGCCGTCGGGAACCGGATAGGTCTCGCCATACAGTTCGTTCTCGCCTTTCCAGACGAGCTTGGTAACCGTGTCGGCGTACTCGTCCTGGGTATCTGCGATGTAATCGGTCAGCGGAATTACCCAGCCCGCCGCGGTGAACTGTCCAAGCCAGCCCGCCCACGTCGTCATGACGTCGGGAAGCTGTCCGCTGGCGCCCAGAACGGTTAGGCGGTTAGCCGCGTCATCCCACGGAACCGACTCGTAGACCACGCTTATGCCGGTCTCCTCCTGGAATTTGGCGAAGGTCGTCTCGAAATACTCCTGACGCACCGGGCTTGGCGACACGTCGATGAAGCGCAAT
The DNA here is from genome assembly GCA_030526935.1 of Clostridia bacterium. Lineage (GTDB taxonomy): Bacteria > Bacillota > Clostridia > Christensenellales > Aristaeellaceae > JAUNBY01. Next base: position 4,758 of record JAUNBY010000054.1, on the reverse strand, counting down.
TGCACCGCCTCGGCGGACGCGGCCATGCCGGTGAACAGCGACAGCGTAAGAATCAGCGCGAGCAAAAGACCCATAAGTTTTTTTGTCATGGTATACCCTCCTTCAATTATTTAACCCGGTCGTTTCCGGGCCAAAACCATTCAAATCCGGGCGCTTGTCATTCAAAGCGTTTATTTCATTATAAACACATTTTAATCATTGTCAATATATTTGCCATAAGATTTATGTAAATAAAGCTTATAACACTTCGGCGCATGAAAATAAATTGCGTTTGTCCGCCGATCGGCGGACAAGCGCGGCTGTCATTGCGCGTGTTGCGGGGTTATAGTACCCAGGCTCGTTATATAATCTCTGAACGCGCTGGCCCATACGACGCCGGTATCCTGCGGATTGCCCGCCGCCGCGGTTTCGTCGCAGTAATCCAGCGGGCTGAACGCGACGGTATAAATGGCGTCGTCTTCCAGCGGCGCGCTGTTCAATCCAACGGATTTTACGCTTCCGTCGTCGTCCCTTACGACATCCAGACCCGAACTGAAATACTCGAGAGAAGCCGTATACCCTTCGCCGTCGCTCAATACATAGCCCTGCTCCAGAAGCTCCCGAACCTTAGCGCCTGTCAGCGAAAGCGTCATTATGCTTCTTGCGCTGTAGGAAGACAGCGGCACGATCACTTCATTTGTTTCGATTCCGCCATCGTATATTTTTCCGTTCGCGCCGCCGCCGACGTTAAAGTAAGCATTGTACTCTCCCATCGACACGAGCGCGAAATCGCCCAATCCCTGCGCGTTGAGGGCGTTCGCCACAAACTGCGCTGTCTGGCGCTCATCGAGCGTCTGTTCCACGGTGGCGATATAGATATCGCCCTCGCTTTCGAGCGACGCCCTGCGCAAATCGTCCATTACGTCGAAAACGCCCGAAAGATCGCCGCCTTCGGCGCATACATTCCTCAAATACTCGCCCGCCGGCGCAATGATATCCGTATAGCCCGTATACAGGAAGGGCGACGTATGTCCCGCGTTCATCGTTTCCTTGATGCCGTCGAACAACGGCGGAAGCTCCGAATTGGATCCCACGAGCGTGAGCGTATCGCCAATGCCGGAATAAGACGTCATCTGACCCTCTTCGGTCGAGAAGAGTTCCAGAAGTTTCAATGCGTTTTCGAGCTTTTTTTCGTTGCCCGGCTCTCCGAGTTTTTTATTAAGACCTATCTTAATGCCGTAGCCTGTGGCGCAAAACGAACTGTCCTCGCCTAAACCGTAAAGCGGCATCATAGCGAACTCGTCTTCGGATGCGTCGGTTAATTCGACCAGCAGCGAGTGTTTGCCAACGACATAAGCCATGGCGCATTCCCGGTTAACCAGCATATTATAATCTTCGGTATCACCGGCGGTCGTTTGCGACTTGTCGAACGCCCCCGCGTCCACCCAGTCCTGTAAAAGCTCTATGCCCGTCGCGAAGCCCTCTTTTGACGAAACCTCGCCCTTGGCGAACGCCTGTTCCCACGCCGCGCCGGACGGCGTTTGCAAAAAGTCGCAATGGGACAGTTCGCTCATCAGCGTAAAGTACGTACCCGTGTGTTTTCCCGGAATAGCTATGGGCATTATATCGCTTTCGGCTCTGATTTGAGAAATCAGGGCTACGAATTGCTCATGATTCTGAGGCTTTTCCCATCCCTTCTCGTCAAACAGCGTCTTATTATAGACTATGCCCCTGACGGAACTTGGCCCTTCCAAAAAGTATATGCTTCCGTTTACGTCAAGATTGTTCAAAACGCTCGCCTTGTAGTTTTGAATAAAGTCATATCCGGAGAGCTCCAGCATGGTCTTTTCCTGCAATTCGCCGTCGGGAACATATGTCGCGAGGATGATATCGGTCAAATCCCCCTCCAAAAAGCGCCTTTGAATGAACGCGGATGAATTGCCGCCGGAATAACCGGTTTTTTCAAATGCGATCTCGGGATGATCGACGTTAAGCAGGTCTATCAGATCGTCGAAGCTTCGCCCGGTGGTTGGAATAAGGACGCTCAAAGCCAAATCGGGAGAATCCTGCGTTTGCTGCGTTTTAGCGCATCCTCCTATAAAAACCATAGTAAGCGTCAGGGTCAGCAAAACAGCCGCCGCGCGAATTAGAATCGTCGTTCTTTTCATAAAGTACCTCTCCCCTCTGATAATTCTGCCTGTCCGCCGGTCACGCGCCCATTTCAAGCGGGCTTGTATTTTTTCAGAATTTCGTTTAGCTTGGCAATGTCTATGGGCTTGCCCAAGTGATCGTTCATGCCCGCGTCTGTGGAGTTTTTCATGTCAGTATCGAACGCGTCCGCCGTAAGCGCAACTATGGGAACGTCGGAATCCTCCCGCGCAAGGGCGCGTATACACCGGCAGGCCTCCAGGCCGTCCATTACCGGCATTCTCAAATCCATCAGCACAAGGTCGTAGAATCTTACCGGAGATGCCCGAAAGCGATCCACAGCGTCCTGTCCGTCCACCGCCGTATCGACGGTGATTCTAAACTCCTTCAGTATCGTTTCGGCTATCATTCGGTTTATGTCATTATCTTCCACCAGCAGAACGCGCATGCCGGATATGTCCACGGGCGAAGCGGGACGCTTTCGTTCACGCGGCACGTCGGCCTCGTCGCATCTTTCAAGCGGCAGAAAAATAGAAAAGCAACTTCCCTTTGACAGAGTACTTTGAACGCTTATCTCGCCGCCCATTTTATCGATAAGGCTTTTGACGATGGACAGGCCCAAACCCGAACCATTGTATTTGGTGCGGGCCTGGCCGTGTTCCTGAGTAAAAGGTTCAAACAGGCGCATCATGAACTCGCGCGTCATGCCGATACCCGTATCCTCTACTTCGAAATGATAGCCGCCGCCGTCGTCGGACGCGCGCAGCCAGATGCTGCCGCCTTCGGGCGTGAACTTGACGGCATTGCCCAATAAATTGGTGAGTATCTGATTGAGCAGCACGGCGTCGCCCAGCACATAGGGGTGCTTAAGAGAACTAATGTCTTTTTCGAAGCGTATGTTGTTTTCTCTTGTTTGCGCCTCTATATGCACGGAGCATTCCTTCAACAACTCGTAAATATCCATAGGCTGATAATTTATTTCGATCTTGCCGTGCTCTATGCGCGTCATATCGAGAACGTCGTTGACCAGGCTCATAAGCTGATGAGAGGATATATCAATCTTTTCCAGACAGTCGGTTATTGTTTTGGGGTCGGTTACTTGACGGCGCGCGATGTGGCACATGCCGATGATGCTGTTAAGCGGCGTGCGTATATCGTGCGACATGTGCGACAGGAAGTCCGACTTGGCCCGACTTGCGCTGACAGCTTCCTCCACGGCGAGCTGCTGCTTGGCGATCGTCTGACGGGAGTTATTCCATACAAAAAGAGCAATCAGCACAATTACCATCACCGCAATAATTGACAGTTGCATAACCATCGTTTGCAGCATCTGCGTGGTATTGCCGCTTACGCCGTCTTCGGGGATGACCCAGAACAGGTTCCAGTTGTTAAACGACAATGGCGCGTAGGATACAAAGAACTTCTCTCCCGCGTGCTCGATTTCAAAGGTATAGGCGACGGCGTTTTCAATGGCGCTGTACAGCCGTTCATAGGAGGAGTCATATAGAAAAGTCACATTTCGCAGTCCGGCGAGCATATTGTAAGCGGACATGAACTGATCCTGATTTTCCTGATGATACAACCGCATGCCGTTTTGATCGGTGATGTATGATAAGCTTCTATCCTCAAAAGCGGATACGTCTAGCGATTCGCCGAATGAACTCATATCCAGCGTAATGAGGGTATGGGTAATCGTTATATCCTCATCGGCCAGTATGATCGAGTGTGGCAGACGGTAAATCAGAATCATCTGTTCGGCGTCGCTCTCGCTGGATTCCGTTATTACAAGCTGCTGCGCCGGGCGGTCGTCCAGGAGAAGTTCCGGCCTCGACCAGCGCACGACCCTTTTATCCCAGCGGTAAAACGCGCCATTTCCGTCGATAAAGCCGACTCTCCAGACGTATGACGGCGTGGACATATCCGCGTACACATCCGATATATGCTCGATAACGGCGTCGACGTTCAGATAATCTGAATTGAATAACTCATAGGATACGTATTTCAGGCGATCCCACTCGCTGTCGACGGTGCGGTTTACGACCTCGACGACCTTTTCCATCGTCTGCGCCAGGCTGTAAGCGCGCTGCATATACAATTGCTCGTCGAAGGTATGCGTGAACAGAATACAAGCCGCTACCACAAATATAGCTATGATAATCATGAGTGATCGCATACTCAACGAAAATCGCTTATTAACATTTGGGGCTTTACTTTGCGTATAACTCACCTACATCTATATAATAGTGCGGTTAATTCATTAACGCACGAAGAATCTATAATCCAGTATAACACGAAAGGGATTAAATGTAAATAGCCTCTGTTGCAACTTTGTAGTAACTTTGTAGCTTTCGACGATTTTCGACGGGACGGCATTTGCCATTCCCTCACTATGTGGCAAACGGTAACAGCAATGCCAAAATCATGGGAATAAAGCGTGAAATGGATTGACAAATCAAATAAACCAAGGTATCATAAACTTGCGATACATATACAGGGTAAGGCAATCGCCACGCGCAAAGCGGCGAACGACGCGTCCCTAACGCCATCTGTTGATGACATTGTCGGCACAACCTCGCCCGTCGGTGATTCGCACTGCCACCCGGCGCTTCGCGCGGACGAAAACAAATTTGC